>NZ_JAQJCU010000008.1:0-151651 GCF_029125915.1 Tenacibaculum bernardetii | reverse complement strand
ATAGTGGAACAGATACCGACGGTGATGGTATTCCAGATAGTGAAGATGGATTAGACGGATTTGGGGATGATGATGATGGAATTGTTTTAGGAGTTGATGATACTTGTATCGTAGTGTATAATGAAATTACACCAAATGGAGATGGTAAAAACGATTATTTAATTATTGATTGTATAGAAAATTTTCCAACTAATACTTTTGAGGTTTTTAATAGATGGGGTAATACAGTATATAAAGTAAAAGGATACAATAATAGAGATAAAGTATTTAACGGAATTTCTGAAGGGCGTTTAAATGTAAATGCAGACGATAAATTGCCTGTAGGAACTTATTTTTATATATTAGATTTAGGGAAAGGAATGAAACATAAAAAAGGATGGATTTATATCAGCAGATAATCAATACTTTTATAAAAAGAAAAATTGAAATAAAATTCTATAGGATATGAAATTATTTTTAAATATAATCTTGGTGTGCGTATACGGCCTGTGTATGGTTGCAAAGCTGCATGCACAACAGGATCCTCAGTATACGCAGTATATGCACAATACTATGAGTGTAAACCCCGCGTATGCAGGTTCTAAAGGGCATGGTGTTATAACTGCAATAGGTAGAACTCAATGGGTTGGATTTGATGGCGCTCCAAACACTCAAAATTTAAGTTATCATACTCCAATAGGGTATTCAGGTTTAGGTTTAGGGGTTAATTTAATGAATGATGAAATAGGACCTTCGAAAGAAATTTATTTAGATGCCAATCTATCATATACCATTGAAACTGGTGAAGATGGTAATTTAGCTTTTGGATTGCGACTGGGAGGAAGATTACTAAATATTGATTGGAGTAAAGGTAAAGTAAATCAAAATGAACAGATTCTAGAAGAAAATATAAATAAGTTTTTGCCAACAATAGGTGCGGGTATTTATTATTATGAACCTGAATGGTATGTGGGCTTATCAGTACCTAATATTTTAAGAAAAGAACATTATGACGCAGAAAACCCAGTAGGAGAATCAGCGGTAGAAAGAATGCATTTCTTTTTAATAGCGGGGTATGTTTATGATATAAATGAAGATTTAAAACTTAAACCAGCAGCTTTATTAAAAGCAGTATCAGGAGCTCCATTATCTTTAGATGTTTCAGCTAATTTATTGTTTAATGAAAAATTTAGAATTGGGTTAGGCTGGAGATGGAACGATTCTTTAAGTGCACTTTTAGGTTTTCAGGTTTCAGAAGAATTACTTATTGGATATTCATATGATTTAACTACCTCTAATTATAACGTAACAAATTCAGGTACTCATGAAATTATGTTACAGTATGAATTACTAAGAAACACAACGTTTAGATCCCCTAGATTCTTTTAAAAAAATAGATTATATGAATTTAAGAAGTTTTTTATTAATAATCATATTATTAATAGCTGCAAGAAATTTTGGGCAAAATAAAAAAGTAGCTGATAGGTACTTCAATGAGTTTTCGTATGTGCAGTCAGCTGAGTTGTATAAAGCTTTAGTAGAGAAGAAAGGGGATACATCAAAACATGTTTTAAGTCGTTTGGCAGAATCTTATTATAATAATGCAGAAACTAAACAAGCTGAAGTTTGGTATAAAAAATTGGTATTTATATATAAAGAAAAACTAGAGGATAAACATTTGTTTAAATATGCTCAAGTACTTCGTAGCAACGGAAAATATAAAGAATCAGATTCAATATTTTTAACATTAACGTCTTCAGAAAAAAATAATAGAAAAGAAGAGTTAAGAAAAGAAAACTACTTATTAGATTATGCGAATGAAGATATTCGAATCGGAGTTAGAAACTTGGCTATTAACACTGAGTTTTCTGATTTTGGCGGTTTCTTATTAAACGGAAAAGCATATTATACGTCAGCCGTTCCGAAAGGAGGAAAAAATGAACGTATATATAAATGGAATAACCAGCCTTTTTTAAATATTTATAAAGCAACCGAAGAAATTAAATCTCTTGAAGAAAACGAAAAAGATACGGTGTTAACATTGGCAAACCCTCGTTTAATAGAGGTTCCAATTACCTCAGAATTTCACGAATCAACACCAGTTTTTACCAAGGATGGTAAAACTATTTATTTTACGCGTAATAATGTAAATGGGAAAAAGGCGAGAAGAGACAAAAAGAATACCTCTAATTTAAAAATTTATAAAGCAAGTTTTGTAAATGGATATTGGATTAATGTAAAAGAGTTGCCATTTAATGGAGAAGAGTTTTCTGTAGGGCACCCAGCTCTGAGTGCTGATGAAAAAACATTATACTTCGTATCTACCATGCCTGGTGGTTATGGAGCGACAGATATTTATAAGGTAGCAATACTAGGAAATGATCAGTACGGAACTCCAGTTAATTTAGGCGAAAACATCAATACTTCTGATAAAGAAATGTTCCCTTTTATAGGAGAGGATAATACCTTGTATTTTTCTTCAAACGGACATTTAGGTTTAGGGCTTTTAGATATCTTTCAATCTAAAATCAAAAATGACTCACTTTATTCAATAGCTGAAAATTTAGGGCATCCATTTAATAGTAAAAGAGATGATTTTTCTTTTTATATAGATGAAAAGGGAAAAAAAGGTTTTTTCTCATCAAATAGAATTGGAGGTAAAGGGGATGATGATATGTATAGTTTTTATATGTATACAGATCCTCTTGTTTGTGCAAAATCAATAGAGGGAATAGTAACAGATAATATTAATAAAATGCCTGTAGATGGCGCTTTAATTAAGTTAGTAGATAACCAAGGGAAGGTTATAAAAGAAGCATTTTCGAATAGTAATGGTGCGTATGTTTTTGAAGACGTTTTATGCGATAATACCTATACTGTTTTTGCTTCTAAATTAGATCATAGATCAAAAGATAAAAAAAGAGTTACCATCATTAAAGATAATATTAATCAAATTAATTTAGAATTGATTCCATTAATTATAGGAAACCAAATTGTTATTAATCCTATATATTTCGATTATGGTAAATCATTTATAAGAGAAGATGCTCAATATGAATTAGAAAGTATTGTAATGGTAATGTCTAACCATCCAGAGGTGAGTATTAAAATCGAATCTCATACAGATAGTAGAGGACCAAGAGATTACAATAGAAAGTTGTCTGATAGAAGGGCTAAGTCAACAAAAGAGTATATAGTCTCTAGAGGTATCAAAAAAGAAAGAGTAATTAGTGCTATAGGTTTTGGAGAAGATCAGCTACTAAATAAGTGTAATGATGCTAATAAAAATAAATGTACAGAGGAAGAACATCAAAAAAATAGACGTTCATATTTTTATATAGTAAAGGGTACTGATAAAATTAGAGAAAGACAAATTGCAGAAAAAATTGCTGTTAAAAAAAGAATCACAAAAAAGAACAATTTTTTACTTTTCTTAAAGAAGAATTTTAAAAAGAAAGGGAAGAATACCTCAGGTCCCAAAAAATGCCTTATAGGTAGAGAAGAGGACTGCGCGAAAGATAAAAAAGATTTTAAAATAGAGTATAAAAATTAATAGCAATACCCCTTTTAATTTTTCCCTATAAAAACTCCTGTAATGGGAGTTTTTTTATGTTATAATGAATTACAGCATAATTACATTGTAAACGCGAATTTCACTTACTAATAAATAGTAGTAACATAAGTATTAAAAACAATACGTGATAACAAGTATAGAAAATAAGTAATGTGAGTTGTTAATAGCTATTAGTTTTAACATATTATAAGATAATAAACATACTATATAAAGGATTTCTGTTTTTATATAGCCTTATGTAAGTAATGACATAGAGAGTTGATAAATGATATAAAACTAAATAAAGAGGGCTTTTAGTGTTGCTACATAAAGTTTATATACACTGTTGCCATTAATATAAATAGTAGTTAGAAGATATGTTTAGAAGTTTTAAAGTGTTTTTTCGAAATGAAATTCCTACAAAAAAATAAGCCTGAACAATATACATTATTGTTCAGGCTTAATATATGTAATACCTGTAAATATAGGTGTTATATGATATTTAATTTATTAATCTTGTAAAGCAAAGTTAATTGGAATGTAGTATTCAACATTCGCCAATTTACCATCCTGTTTACCAGGTACAAAAGTAGCTAATTTAGTAACCATTCTTTTTGCTTCTTGTTCTAATAATTCTCCTCCTTCAGGGCCTCTCATTTTTATATTACTTACTTTACCTTCCTTACCAATAATAAAACGAACCCAAACTTTACCTTCTATGTTCTGATCGGCTGCTGCTGCAGGATAATTAAAGTTTCTTTGAATATGGCTAACCATTCTTTCATTAAAACAATTTTCTTTTTGTGTATCTTCAACCTTTACACAAGCTTTAAATAGAGGTATAGTTTGTACTTTATCAAATTTAATATAGTCAGTAATTAATTTTTCTTTGCTAGTATTTGATACACGTTTAGTAGCAACTCTTTTTGGCGCTTGCACTTTAATAGCAGCAGGGTTAGGGTGCTTAAACGTAATAGGAATACCATATTTAACTTTTACATTTCTTCCATTGTGTTTTCCTGGTATAAATGTAGGAAGTTTGTTAACGATTCTACTAGCTTCTTTTTCTAAAGATTCACCATTTTGTGGACCTCTCATTTGAATAGCAGCAACATTACCTTGCTCATCAATTGTAAATTGTACTAAAACTCGACCTTGAATACCTGCATCAAATGCATCTTGTGGATATTTAAAGTTTTTCATTATATGTTTTGACATTTGAGTCTCAAAACATTTAGCTTGTTTCATTAAAGGCACATTATTACATTTAGAAAATAAAGGAATTTCTTCTACAAGATTAAAAGGAATTCTTTCAATAGTCTCTGAATTATCTTCTAATTCAAGTTTACCAACCAATAAAGTGTTTTTCTTTATGTTAGCTACTTTTTGCGAAGTGCCAGCTCCTCCAATAGCAGAAACAGCTTCATTCTTTTTACGCACAACACGTCTCCTTGTAGAAACCTCAATAGAAAGTTGCTTTTTTTCACCATCCTGTGTTTCTTCAATAGCACATTTTGTGATACTATTAGGATCCGCTATAGTTTCATCTGTAGTAGCACATACTTCTTGTTGAGCAACAGTTGCTAAAGAAAAAAGCATTGCTGTTACGAGTAAGGGGAATTTCTTCATAATCGCACTCTATTTTAAGGGGTTAACAAAATTTGTTAACAAGTTTGAGTTGTAAAAGTAAGAAAAAATAATTTATTAAAGAAAATAATTTAAACTATTTTTTTTACCTAAAGGGTTTATAATTAAAAGGTTATTCTTTTTGCAAGAATAATTTACTTTTTTTAAGAGTATTTTAGAATTTTGTGTTATTCTAAATATTCCTTTAAAATAGTTGTTTTTATAATTAAATTATGCTGTTTTAGTAAAAAAATAATTCCCGCTAATCTATAGATTAGCGGGAATTATTTTTACAATACTATTTAATTTTTAATTATTTTTTTGGTGTTTTAAAAGTTATTGGCAAAGCATATTTTACATTGACTAAATTCCCAAGATGTTTACCAGGTATAAAATTTGGTAATTTTTTGATTAATCGTACAGCTTCTTCTTCCAGTAGCTCACCTCCTTTGGGTCCTCTTTTTTTAATATTTACCACTTTACCAGCTTTGTCAATAGTAAATTGCACCATTACTCTTCCTTCTATATTTTTAGCTTTTGCAGCTTCAGGATAACTAAAGTTTTGAACAACATGCTTAATCATTTGTTTTTCAAAACACTTGGCTTGTGCAAGTAAGGGAGAATTCTTACATTTAGTAAACAAAGGTATTTGTTCTACTAAATGAAACGGAATTCTTTTTAAAGAAGAAACAACATCTTTTTTAATGGTTAGTTTTTCAACCAAAGCATTGTTGTTTTTAATTTTCTCAATTTTATTATTGGCAGCTATTGAAACACTATTTTTAGATTTTCTAACGTGTCTTCTTACAGAAACTTGTTTGTCATCATCAGATTCTAGTGCTTTTTGTACGTCGTCAATAGAGCATTTTGTAATGCTTATAGCATTAAGATCTGCGATTTCTTCGTTAGGTGTTTCACATTTTTCTTGTGAAATAGCTATAGCAGACATAAAAAGTGCTATAACTATGCTGAAGGGGAATCTCATAGTATGGGTAATTAAGGGGTAGTTAATAAGCTGGTAAATATAATGTTTTTAAGTGCTTAATTATGTTAACTTAAGGTTAAGTTAAAGGTAAACGAGTATATTACTATTACTGGTAACCCTTTCTCTTTTCCTGGAGTAAATGAGGGTAGCTTTTGTAAGATGCGATTTATCTCATGGTGAAGTTCTTTGTGTTGTTTTTTGCTCTTTATTTGAGTATTAACGACATTTCCATATAAGTCAATACTAAATTTAATAAATATCTTGTCATTGATAACTTCATTGTTAAATTTTTCGGCATAAAAGTTTTTTGAAAAATGCTTTTTAATTTTTCTTTTAAAACATTTAACATTATTTTTTCGGGTAGATTTATTACAAGAGTCAAACATAGGAATTTCTTGAACTAGAGTAAATAAAACCTCTCTAGATAAGTTTTTTGTGTCAGAATGGTTTTTGCTAACCCTAATGTTTCGAACTCTTTTTCTTATTGTTTTTGTTTTAATTATTTTTCTTGAATCATTTTTGTCGGTAACATCACATTTTTTAACGGAAATTACATTCAAATCTTCAAAAGTATCTTCAGCAGGTTTTTTACATACTTCAGCTTGACCATAACTGTTAATTAGGTTAAAAATGGATAGCGCTATAAGGGGAAGTATATTTTTCATTTTAATGTTTTTTAATTACAACGTAAATATGAAACATTAATACTATAGTGAGTTTATGTAAGTGTAATATGTATTTTAATTAATATAATCTTAATTGTTAAGGATGTTAATTTAGTGTAAATAAAAACTCCCTATTTTATCAATAGGGAGTTTTACAATATATTCAATATAAATGTGAAAATTATTTTACATGCATTAATTCCACATCAAAAATTAAAGTAGCGTTTGGCGGAATTACCCCTCCAGCACCAGCTGAACCATAAGCTAAGTTAGACGGAATTACAAACCTGGCTTTGTCTCCAACTTTTAATAACTGAATTCCTTCATCCCAACCTGCAATAACTTGTCCCATACCAATAGCAAAATCGATTGGTTGTTTGCGCTTATAAGAAGAATCAAATACAGTACCGTCTAATAATTGCCCTTTGTAATGAACAGAAACAGTAGCGCCTTTCGTAGCTTGCTTCCCGTCTCCGTTTTGTAAAATTTTATAACGTAATCCAGACGGAGTCTCGTCATAACCCTTAGCAACAGTGTCTAATAACTCTTGCTGTTTCGCTTTTTCTTCTGCTTCACGTTTTTCACGAGATCCTTCAAAAGATCTAAAAGCTTCAACAGCGTTAAATTTTTCAGCAGCTTCACCTACACGAATAATTTCAACATCCATCGTGTCGTTTTGCTGAATAGCATCTACAACATCTTGTCCTTCTACAACGCTTCCAAAAACAGTATGATTACCATCTAAATGAGGCGTTGCTGTATGTGTAATGAAAAACTGAGAACCGTTTGTTCCAGGTCCTGCATTTGCCATTGATAATTTACCAGGAGCGTCATGCTTTAAATCAGGATGAAATTCATCATCAAATTTATAACCAGGGTTTCCTGTTCCAGTACCTTGTGGACAACCACCTTGTATCATGAAATCAGAAATCACACGGTGAAACTTTAAGCCATTGTAATATGGAGTTCCTTGTGGTTTAGCTTCGTTTTCTAAATTTCCTTCTGCTAAAGCAACAAAGTTACCTACAGTTCCAGGTGTTTTTTCGTATTCTAAATTCACTAAAATATCGCCTTTTGGCGTTGTGAACTTTGCGTAAATTCCGTTATTCATTCTACTATTATTTACTAATTAAACTTTAATTTATTTGGGCGCTCGAGCGGGCTTTACGTTATATCTTTTATACATTCTTCATAAAAGGATGCCACTTCAATCCCTAGCGCAAGCATACTATATAATTAATTTTTTACGGATAAAGTTGATAGATTAAAACTTACACCAATATTCATATTCGTCGATTTTACATTCCCAAAAGGCGAATAATATTTTCCTGCTGAAGCTATAATTGCAACGCCATTTGTAATATCATAACTTAAACCTAAGGTAGGACGCACAATAATTCCTTCGTCTGTATCTACACCTGCACCACCACCGGCTCCTGCCATAAATTCGACAAAACCACGGGCTTTAGTATTCAAAAAACGTGGCGAGTATATTCCACCTCCAACCAATCCATGTGCATAACCACCAGAGCGTCCGTCATAAGCAAAACTTGCTTCACCAGCTATATACAACCATTTGTTAAGGTCGAAATTGACTTTTAAACCAATCAATTGTAAATCGATGACCGCCGCATCAAATACATCATCGGTTTTTGCAACATCAAAATACGATTGATTCTGAATTTCAACGCGCAATCCTTGTGTGTAAAAATTGTTGTATTTTTTTCCTTCGGATGTTGTTCCGCCATTTAATCCGAAGTATTTAAAACCAAATCCTACAGTATAAGCTTCTAAATCACCAGCGATTGCACGATAATAACCTCCGTGACCACTGATGGCTAATTTGTTTGATAGTTTTAAATCGATTCCGGCAGAGGGATAAATCATTAAACCGCCTTCAGGAGCCACACGACCACCAGCAGCACCAATACCTAGTTTGGTGAAAAGATTAATGTATTTCGATTGATAAGGATGGTAACCAGCACCAAAAAATAAATCCATAAATCCAGCACGCAAACCTTTGTATATAGCATCGGTATGTGCGAATAAAAAGGTGTTTTCTGATAGGTATTTCTGATATTCAAATCCGATTACATATAATGACTCATCTAAAACATCTCCATTGTCTTTCTTAGAATTTCCGAATGGTTTAAAGAAATCAAAGCGGACTTGTTGTGCGTTTTTTATTACTGGTTTGCTCCAAAAATCATCCGAAGAAAGATTGGTCGCAACAAATTTTTGATGGGCTTTATCATAATCTGTAAAACGCAATACACTCGGAATTTCAACAAAAACCGAAACCGAATTGCTTTTTATTTCGCCTGATAAAAAATTTAAGTGACTGTATTGTACACCAACCGAATAGTTGTTTTTTTTGTATTGTAATCCTATATTCGGATTTATAAATCCGCCATCGTTTACTAAGTTTCTGTATCCACCACCACCACCAAAATGGAAGTTAGCATCTACATATAAATTTTTATATACTTGTTTGTTTACGCCAATTTCGGCACCTAAAGTAAATAAACCTCCTTGGTCTCCAGTAACCGCAAAATGAAATCCGGCACCACCATACAACCAATCGTTAATCGGAATTTGATAATGTAAACCCGCCAACCCCATAGTTGGTTTTAAGTTAGGAAATGCATCTGTAGGCATTTGAACAGGAATAAAATTTAAACGGACTTTAGTGTGTAGTTCTTTGCCTTTTAAAGTTGAGAGGTTTTCTTGACTAAACAAGGTGAAAAATAAAAGACAAAAGATAAAGGATAAAAACACGTCATTACGAACATAGTGAAGTAATCTCTTACTAACTAAGAAGATTGCATCGTTCCTCGTAATGATGTTGTAATTTTTATTATTCATGTTAAATAAATGCTTAAAATCAATTATTACTTATTCAAACTCACTAGTAAAATGTAATTTTACGGTTGGGTATTTACTTTGTGTCATTTGTATTGTAAAAGCAGAGTCTGCTAAAAAGACCAACTTACCTTGTTTGTCTTTTGCTAAATAGCGCTGTTTAACACGTTTAAACTCTTTAAATTCATCATTTTTTGGATCTTCTGGTTGTACCCAGCAAGCTTTATGTACAGAAATGTTTTCATACGTACATTTTGCACCATATTCGTGTTCTAAACGGTACTGAATTACTTCGTATTGTAGGGCACCTACAGTACCAACAATTCTACGTCCGTTCATATCCATTGTAAATAATTGCGCAACACCTTCATCCATTAATTGATCTAAACCTTTGTAGAGTTGTTTAGACTTCATAGGGTCGGCATTGTTTACATAACGGAAATGCTCTGGAGAGAAACTCGGAATTCCTTTAAAGTTTAATGCTTCTCCTTCGGTTAAGGTATCACCAATTTTAAAGTTACCGGTGTCATGTACACCAACAATATCACCAGGAAAAGATTCGTCTACAATTTGTTTCTTCTCTGCGAAAAAGGCATTTGGACTCGAAAATTTCATCTTCTTACCGTTACGAACGTGTAAATACGGAGAGTTTCTTTTAAAAGTTCCTGAAACAATTTTTATAAAAGCAAGTCTGTCTCTGTGTTTAGGATCCATGTTTGCATGAATCTTAAAAACAAAGCCCGTTAATTTTTCTTCTTTAGAATCTACTAAACGTTCTTCAGCTTTTTTAGGTTGTGGTTGTGGTGCTATTTCAATAAAAGCATCCAACAATTCTTTTACACCAAAGTTATTTAAAGCGGAACCAAAGAAAACAGGTTGTAAATCACCCGCTAAATATTCTTGCTGATTAAATTCAGGATATACTTCAAATACCAATTCAGATTCTTCTCGTAAAGTTTCTGCAGCAGTTTCTCCAATGATTTCGTCTAACTTAGGGTTGGAAAGATCATCGAACTGAGGTCCTTCCGTAATTTTTGTTTTATTATCTCCCGAAAAAAGATTTAATTTCTTTTCCCAAATATTATAAATTCCTTTAAAATCATACCCCATTCCAATAGGAAAACTCATAGGTGTAACACGTAAACCAAGTTTTTGCTCTACTTCATCTAATAAATCAAACGCATCTTTTCCTTCACGGTCTAATTTATTAATGAATACTAACATCGGTATTTTACGCATTCTACAAACTTCAACTAATTTTTCGGTTTGAGGCTCTACACCTTTGGCAACATCAATTACCACAATAACACTGTCTACAGCTGTTAGAGTTCTAAAAGTATCTTCCGCAAAATCTTTGTGACCAGGCGTATCTAAAATGTTTATTTTTTTGTCTTTATAAATGAAAGCTAAAACCGAAGTAGCAACCGAAATTCCACGTTGACGCTCAATCTCCATAAAATCGGAAGTGGCTCCCTTTTTTATTTTGTTGTTTTTAACAGCTCCAGCTTCCTGAATAGCACCACCAAATAATAATAACTTTTCAGTTAAAGTAGTTTTACCTGCATCAGGGTGTGATATAATTCCGAACGTACGTCGTTTTTGTATTTCTTTTAAAAAACTCATCTATAAATTTTAAGGCTGCAAAGATAAGGTTTAATGCTTAACTGTTCAAAGGTTTAATTGTTGAACTGATATCATTTTTGTAAGTTTGTTTTTCGTAAATTAAATAGATGAAAGAACAAGTAATATTAGTAGACGAGCAAGACAATCAAATTGGATTGATGGAGAAAATTGAAGCACATGAAAAAGCATTGTTACACAGAGCTTTTTCAGTTTTTGTTTTTAATGATAAGAAAGAATTGATGTTGCAACAACGTGCTGCTGAGAAATACCATTCGCCGTTATTATGGACAAATACTTGCTGTTCACATCAAAGAGAAGGGGAAACGAATTTAGAGGCTGGTAAACGAAGGTTGCAAGAAGAAATGGGGTTTGTTTGTGAGTTAAAAGAAGTGTTTTCTTTTATTTATAAAGCGCCTTTTGATAACGGATTAACAGAACATGAATTTGATCATGTAATGGTTGGTGATTTTAACGGAGAGCCAAATATAAACCCTGAAGAGGTAGCGTTTTATAAGTGGATGACCTTAGAAGCTGTAAAAAAGGATATCGAAAGCAATCCAAAAATATACACTGCCTGGTTTAAAATTATATTTAAAGAATCTTACGACGCCTTAAAAAATGCCTAGAGTAACCGTACATAGAAAAGCCCATTTTAATGCAGCGCATAGATTGTGTAATCCGAAATGGTCTGATGAAAAAAATCTGGAAGTTTTCGGGAAATGTAGCAATCCTAATTACCACGGTCATAATTACGAGTTAATTGTTTCGCTAACAGGTGAAATAGATACTGACACGGGCTATGTGTATGATTTAGGTTTATTACGAGAATTGATCAAGAGGGAAGTAGAAGATGCTTTTGATCACAAAAATTTGAATGTAGAAGTGGCGGAATTTAAAGATTTGATTCCTACAGCCGAAAATATATCAGTGGTAATATTTAACAAATTACGTGTAAGTATTCCTGAAAAATTAGACTTAGAAATAACGTTATATGAAACCCCAAGAAACTTTGTAACCTATAGCGGTAACTAATTATGATAAGTCAATTATTGCGATTCGAACCTATTTTAAAATCCAAAATTTGGGGGGGAGAAAAATTACATACACTACTCAATAAAAAAACAAATAGTAAAGATATTGGTGAAAGTTGGGAAATTTCTGATGTAGAAAATGATGTTTCTATAGTTAGCAACGGAGGTCTTAAAGGAAGAAGTTTAAATGAATTGATATCGGAATTTAAGCAAGACGTTTTGGGAGATAAAGTGTATCATATCTTTCAAGATAAATTTCCGTTACTTATCAAGTTTATAGATGCCAAGCGAAAATTAAGTTTACAAGTACATCCTAACGATATTTTAGCGCAAAAAAGACATAACTCCTTAGGTAAAACCGAAATGTGGTATGTGGTTAATGCAGATAAAAAGGCAAAAATTATAGTGGGCTTTTCGGAGGAAGCGGATAAGAATTCTTTTGTAAAAACGATAGAAGCAGGCAATGAAACAGCTTTACTAAATGTTGATTTTGTAAAAAAAGGGGATACCTTTCTAGTGCCTGCAGGTAGAGTACATGCAATCGGTAAAGGTGTTTTATTAGCTGAAATTCAAGAAACATCCGACGTTACGTATCGTATCTCTGACTGGAATAGAAAAGATGCTAATGGAAAACAGCGAGAGTTGCATTTAGATTTGGCTTTAGATGCTATAGATTATTCAGCAAAATCGAATTATAAGGCAGAGTATCTTAAGAAAAAAAATAAACCTTCAAATATTGTAGATTGTAAATATTTTACAACAAATTTTTTACATTTAACAAAAAACTACACCGTAAATCATGAAGATAAAGACAGCTTTGTAATATACATGTGTGTAGAAGGAATAGCTATTTTCGAATATGATAAACAACAAGAAAGATTACAAATAGGAGAAACTATTTTAGTGCCTGCTTGTGTTAAAAGAGTAAATGTTTTAACCGAAAACACGAAGCTTTTAGAGGTGTATATAAAGTAAAACAGACTCAAAATTTACGTTGAGTCTGTAACCAATCTCAAATTTAAGAGCCATTTAAAAAGTTGTAACCAAATACAGCCTTGCAGATAATATTGCGCTCTTTTTCCGCTTTTTTAGATACTGTAATGTGTAAGATAACCTCGGAGTCACTCAGTTTTTTAATATAATTATGAATAATAAGTTTATCATTTAGAAAAGCATTTTTTATAAAGTCAAATTCGATACTTTTAAAACTGATGCTGGATGCAGGTTGATGTAGGTTAAGAGATGAAGTTACGGTAGCTTCAATTTTATGGTATAAAATTGAGGTTTTTAGTGTTTTGTTTTTGTTAACTTGTTTTTTGTTAACAGTAAATTGAAAATTGTGATCTTTAGGTAGTTTATAAGTTTGCATGATGTGATGAGTTTATTGGTGGGAAATTCGATTTTCTGAAAAAAATGTTTTTAGTAGAATTCATTCTCTTAGCTGCATACATGTTAATTCGTAGGGCGTTTTTTACTGTTTTGATCATAATTAAAGTTTTAATTTTAGTAAATAAAAAAAGGTGCTTTTTATAAAAAAAGCACCTTTTGTAGTTTGTATTAAATGTCGGTTTTTAAAACCGTTGTTTAAAGTTGTTCTCTAAAGTACTTTTTTTTATAAACACATATTGTTTGCGCATGCAGGTAATACACATAATCATATTGATAGTGTTTAAAATAAAGCGATATGTGTTTAAAAGTACTTTCATAAGAGTCAAAAGTAGCAAAAGTTTTTACAAAACAATAAAAAAAAGGAAATATTAATGTTAAATAATTAAGAAGCCACTGCAAGTAAAAGGTAGGAAGTTGTATAAATATGTATCTTTGAAGTGTATAAATAAATATTTTTTATGAAAATAATAGCAATGATCCCTGCGCGTTATAGTGCGTCTCGTTTCCCAGGTAAATTAATGAAAAATTTAGGAGGCAAACCTGTAATCGTAAGAACTTACGAAGCGGCTGTTAAAGCTAATTTATTTGATGAAGTGTATGTTGTTACCGATTCTCAGGTTATTTTTAAGGCAATAGAAAGTATTGAAGGGAAAGTACTAATGAGCACTAAAGAGCACGAATGTGGTTCGGATAGAATTGCAGAGGCCGTAGAAGGCTTAGAGGTTGATATTGTTGTGAATGTGCAAGGAGATGAGCCTTTTATTGATACAGTTTCTTTATCAAAATTAATTCAAGCTTTTAAAGAGGATAAAAAAGAAGAAATAGATCTAGCATCCTTAAAAGTAGCGATGACAGATTTAGAAGATGTCAATAACCCGAATAATGTAAAAGTAATTACCGACGTAAATGATTTTGCTATTTATTTTTCAAGAAGTGTTATTCCTTTTCATAGAGCCACAGAACTAAAAGTTAGCTACTATAAACACAAAGGGGTATATGCCTTTAGAAAAAAAGCATTGATAGATTTTTATCATACACCAATGACACCAATAGAAGCGGCAGAGAAAATAGAATGTATACGGTATTTGGAAGTTGGTAAAAAAATAAAAATGATAGAAACTTCAGTAGAAAGTATTGGTATTGATACGCCTGAAGATTTAGAAAAAGCAATTAAACAATTAGCAAATGAATAATATAAAAGTAATTGCCTTTGATGCGGATGATACTTTGTGGGTAAACGAAACTTATTTTAGAGAGGCTGAGAATGAGTTTGCAAAGTTGTTGTCTGGTTATGAAACTGAAAATAAGATTCATCAAGAATTGTATAAAAAAGAAATCGATAATCTGAAAATTTATGGGTATGGTGTAAAAGGTTTTGTGCTTTCGATGGTAGAATGTGCGTTGGAATTATCAAACTATAAAATCAATCCAAAAACCATCGATAAAATTCTAGAGATTGGTAAAGAAATGCTCGAGCAACCCATCGATTTATTAGATGGAGTAGAAGAGGTGTTGCAAAAATTACAAGGTAAGTATAAGTTAATTGTAGCCACTAAAGGAGATTTGTTAGATCAGGAACGGAAACTAGAAAAATCAGGAATTTTAAAATACTTTCACCATACAGAGGTGATGAGCGATAAAAAGGAAAAAGAGTATGTAAAGTTGATAAAGCATTTAGATATCAATCCGTCGGAATTATTAATGATTGGGAATTCATTAAAATCAGATGTTTTACCCTTGGTGGCATTAGGAGCTGCTGCAGTGCATGTTCCTTTTCATACTACTTGGGCACACGAAGAGGTAAGTAATGAACAAAAGTCAGATAGTTATAAAACAGTTGCTAAAATTACAGAAGTATTAACTTTTTTATAAATGAAGTATTTAGATATTGAAAAGTGGAATAGAAAGCAGCATTTTAAGCACTTTAGAACTTTAGCAGATCCAACATTCGGTATGGTAGCAGATGTAGATGTTTCTAAGTGTTATGAAACCGCAAAAGAAAGAAATCAATCGTTTTTTGTGCGCTATTTACATGCATGTATGAAGGCTATTAATGCTGTTGAAAACTTTAAATATAGAATAGAAGGGGATAAAATTGCCATTTATGCGGTAATAAATGCATCGGCAACCATAGCAAGACCCGATCATACTTTCGGATTTTCATACATAGATTTTTCAGGTGATTTTGAAGTGTTTAGCGTAAATTTTCAAAAAGAAAAAGAACGTATTATAAATTCATCCGATTTGTTTCCTGAAAAATATTCCTTAGGCTGCATACATTGTTCGGCTGTACCTTGGGTTTCCTTTACCAGTCATAAAGAACCAAGTTCGGGTAACAAAAATGATAGTGTTCCGCAAGTTGCTTTCGGAAAAATAAAATTAGAAAATAATAAGAAAAAGATGCCTGTAGCAGTAAATGTAAACCATGCTTTAGTAGACGGATATCACGTAGGACAATTTTTTGATAAATTTCAGGCTGAATTAGATAAAATCGATTAATTTTGCAAAAAAATAATAATTATGGCAAGTATTAAAAACTTAAAAAAAGATATCGATTATACTTTAGGAGATATTATTGATATCTGTAGATTATCTGCACAATTAAACCCAGAGGTAGATCAAGAAAAATCAGAAGCGATTGTTGATGAGGTTTTTGAAACTTATGATGGTTTAATAGCAAAGATAAACGCTAAGAAAGTTGAAGATAAAAAAGCACATTTTAAAGCAATAAGTACTGAATTAGAAGTAAAAGCAAACGCTTTAATTGAAAAGGTAAATAACTTATAGTTGTCTGTAAGTTAGATGTTTAAATCCGACTACTTATGAAGTGTCGGATTTTTTTTGCAAAAATTTAACATGTGTCAAGGGTTTTTTTTCGTAAATTACGTTCAGTAATATTAACATCAAATTCCCCCTTAAGCAACATGGCAAGAGCAATGTACGAATACACTAAGACGGTATTAAAGAAAGTTAGTTTTAATACGGATTTATTTTGCAAAGAGTTAGAAAAGGCTTTAAACAGATTATTACCTTATGAAGTAGAGGAGCTAACAATTTGGTTAAAACAATTTACGGCAAATAGACCTGATTTATATGTTTGTTTGGCTTTAGTAAAAAAATAAGAATAAAAAAGAAGCTACTCAGCTTCTTTTTTATTCTTATTTTTTTTTCCTCTGTATTTTTGCATGAGTTTGCGGTTAAACTCGTGTTCTGAGATTTGTAGTGTAAGTATTTTTTTAAATGATAATATCTTTGAAACCTTTGTGTGAAAAGATGCTTTTAATTCATACTCCTGTTTATTTATAAATTGAAATTTTTCTAAAATTTCTTTAGAATCTTTTTCAGATAAATTTTCAATTCCTCCGTTTTTAAGGATTCTCTTTTTAATATTAAAACGCTTTTCTCTATGAAGCACCATTTTCTTTTTGTCGTACTGATTGTAAATAGGCCAAAATTTTTGAGCCTCAGCCACTGTTAAATTTAATTTTTCTGTTAAGTAGGCAATTTTATACGTGCGTATTTTTTCAGTACTTCCTTTTTTTGACTGTGCTTGACTAGACAAAATACTTAAGAAGAATACAAATACTAAGGTTAATAGTTGTTTTTTCATTTTTATTGAATTTCATTTATAAGAGTAGAGTTATCAATGGTGTTTAGGTAATCTTCTAAATGTTCGGCATCCATTGATGGTAAAATATTGTCTTCAAAATCAGAAGATTCTAAAGTAATCGCCAATTCATTAGTATCGGTATCTCCATATCCATTTTCATACCAAGATGCGATATCTGCTTGTGTTATAGTGTTAAAACTATCTTTGTTGCTAGTCGTAATGTAATGTAAACCGATAAATAATAAAACAGAGGCTGCTGCTGCAACAGGAATAAAGTCGAGTACTCTTTTGTACAAAGAAATAACTTTTACTTCTTTAGGTGCTGCTTTAAGCTTTGTTAAAATATTCTCTTCAACGGTATCAAAATAATTGGCAGGAGTTTTAAAAGTGTTTTCTTTAGATATAACGACAGTAGTTTCTGAAGAAAAGAAAGCCTCCTCCATTTCTTCAAAATAATTTTCAGGCAATGAAAACCCAGTTTTCTTGCCTGCCTTATTATTTATAAAATCTATACTATGTTTTAAATCTTTATCCATCTCTCTTCTAAGACTGTGTTTTTTGTAAAAGGTTTAATTGTGGTTCTTAATAAAGTGTGCTATTTTTTTTGCAGCAATGTGATAGGATGCTTTTAAGGCTCCAACAGAAGTTTCTAGTATTTCAGAAATCTGTGTGTACTTCATCTCATCAAAATATTTCATATTAAAAACGAGTTGTTGTTTTTGAGGTAAAGTAGCAATTGCTTTTTGTAATATAAGTTGAATTTCATCTCCAGTAAACCAATGGTCGCTATCTAAAGTAGAAACTAATTGTTGTTGGTAATCAGTAATGTCAACATTTTTCTCTTTAGCTCTTTTAGTAAGAAAGGTTATAGATTCGTTGGTAGCGATTCTGTACATCCAAGAGTAAAGCTTACTGTCGTTTTTAAAGGTATCAATATTTTTAAAAATTTTGATAAACGTATTTTGTAAAACGTCATCAGCATCATCATGAGAAACAACAATCTTTCGTATATGCCAATACAACCGCTCTTTATAAAGCGATAGCAATTGTTTAAAGGCTACTTCTTTTGTTTTAGAATTCTGAAGCGCTGCAATAAGTGTAAGTTCGTCTGTCAACTAAAGTTGTTTAGCAGTTAGACTTTAAAAATAGTAAAAGGTTTAAAAGAAAATTAAATTATTTACGAGCGCTTTCTAGAGCAACCAAATAAACGTTTTTCTTTGATGGTTTCTGAAACTCCTGCTGGTAACATTTTTTCCCATCCTTCTTCATTTTCTTTGATCATTCTTAATACCTTTCGAGAGAAAATATGTAAGCTTTCCTCGTCAATATCTTTAATATCAATAAGTCTACCATTATTTTTAAAGAACTTGTATAGTTCTTTCATTCTTGGGTGTACCTTTAAATTGTCACTGGTAATAAATTCATCAGTGTCTTCATCTTTATAAGGATACATGTATACTTTTAAATCTCGGTAGAAAAGTTTACCAAAGGCTTCTAAAATACCACCACTTAAATCACGGTAATATTTTTCATCAAAAATTTGAATAAGATTATTAACGCCCATGGCTAATCCCATTCTTTCTTTCGTAAACTCACTAAAGTAATCAACGAGTCTAAAGTATTCTTGATAGTTGGTTATCATTACGTTTTGTCCCAAAGCACATAGTAACTCTGCTCTATCTAAGAAATCTCGTTCATTAATTTCTCCTTCAGCTCTTAAGTTGCTTAAGGTGATTTCAAAAATAATTTGTGTTTTTTCTGGGTTTACCTTTTTTTCTGCTAAAAACAATTCTTTCGAACGTTCAAACATATCCATATTTACTTTCGTAACAGGGCGATAGCTCCCGCGAAGCGCTAAAATATTCTTTTTATAAAGTACTTGAGCAGGTAGTAAGTTGTTTCCGTCAGGGCCAAACATAACGGCGTTTGTCATGCCGTTTTTAACTAACTGTAAACTCATTAAACGATTGTCAACATACATAAAACGGGGTCCAGAGAAATTAACCATGTCAATTTCTAAACGATCGCTATCAATGTTGTCATAAAAAGATTTTAATAATTCTTTCGGACTGTCATTTAAATAGTAGGCTCCGTACACTAAGTTTACCCCTAAAACTCCTAAAGTTTCTTGTTGTTGGCGGGCATCAGTTTCTTTAAAACGAAGGTGTAAGATGATTTCGTTGTAGTCTTCAAGCGGATCTAATTGAAAACGAATACCAACCCAACCATGACCTTTAAACTTTTTAGAAAAGTTAATGGTAGCAACGGTATTTGCGTAACTAAAAAATAATTTTTCAGGATGCTTCTGACGGTCAAGACGTTCTTCAATTAAGTCCATTTCATGTCTTAACATCTTTTTTAATCGTTTTTCTGTAACATAACGATTGTCATTTTCTACACCATAAATGGCATCAGAAAAATCTTTGTCATAAGCACTCATTGCCTTTGCAATTGTACCTGAAGCACCACCAGCTCTAAAAAAATTACGAACGGTTTCTTGACCAGCGCCAATCTCAGCAAATGTTCCATAAATATGGGCATTTAAATTGATTTTTAAAGCTTTGCTGTCAGTGGTTGGTACCGTGCTTATTTTTTGATCTCCTTTAAGCGTAATTGCCATTTTATTGTTTTTTGTTACGGATAACAAATGTACTGAAAATAGGACTTATCAGATAATTTTTATTGTATTTTTGTGGTAATGAGAGATAAAAAAAAGCAATTAAAAGTAACTTTTTTAGGTACAGGAACTTCTACAGGCGTTCCAATGATTACAAGTAAGCATCCTGTAGCCTTATCTAAAGACTATAAAGACAGTCGATTGCGTTCTTCAATTATAGTTTCTTGGGATACTATAAAGTATGTGATTGACTGCGGACCTGATTTTCGCCAGCAAATGATACGTGAAAATGTGGAGTCGATAAACGGAATTTTATTTACCCACGAGCATGCCGATCATATTGCTGGTTTAGACGAAATAAGACCGTATTGTTTTCAAATGGGAGCAGTGCCTATTTACACATCAGAAAGGGTTTTAGCGGTGCTTAAAAAGAGATACGATTATATTTTTGCCACTGAAAATAGGTATCCGAGTGCACCAAAAGTAGCTCCGAATATTATTTCGCATCACGAAAGCTTTTTTTTAGAGGATGTGAAAGTGACGCCAGTTGAACTATTGCACGGGCGATTGCCTATTTTAGGGTATCGCTTTAATGATATTGCGTATCTTACAGATATTAAAACAATATCCGAAGTAGAAAAAAAGAAATTAGCGAATTTAGAGGTGTTGATTGTAACAGGGCTTCGTAAAGAACCTCATGCGACTCATTTTAATTTAGAGGAAGCTTTGGCTTTTATAGCAGAATTAAATCCGAAGAAAGCCTATTTAACGCATATTAGCGAATTGCTTGGTTTGCATGAAGAGGTGGAAAAAGAACTGCCTGAAAATGTGTTTTTAGCGTATGACGGATTAACAATTTAAAAGAGTATTATATATTTTGATACTGTGATTGATTTAAATTACTGTAATTAAGTAGCAATTTTAAAAGAGCTCCTTACTTTTACATAAAATACTAGTTGAATGAAAATAATTATATCTCCGGCAAAGTCTTTAGATTTTGAAACCAAAGCGAATACCGACCTATATACACAACCACGATTTTTAGAGCAGTCAAAAAAACTAAACAACAAATTAAAAACACTTTCACGAAAAAAACTGAGTGATTTAATGAAGATTTCTGATGATTTGGCAAGTTTAAATTATGATAGAAATCAAGATTGGGAAACTCCGTTTGAGATGGAAAATTCTAAACAGGCTATTTATTCTTTTACGGGTGAAGTTTTTAGAGGTATTGAGGTAACAACACTTTCTGAAGATAAATTACCAATTTTACAAGACAGACTTCGAATTTTATCTGGTTTATACGGATTGTTAAGACCGTTAGATTTAATTCAGCCGTATCGTTTAGAAATGGGGACTAAATTAAAAGTAGGTAGAACAGAAAATTTATATCAATTTTGGAATACTGATTTGGCAGATTCTTTAAATGCCGAATTAGAAGAGAATGAACTGTTAATTAACTTAGCAAGTACAGAGTATTTTAAAGCTTTGCCCAAAAAAGTCTTAAAAGCACCCATGATAACGCCTGTTTTTAAAGATCTTAAAAACGGAGAGTATAAAACGATTATGACCTATGCTAAAAAAGCACGTGGTTTAATGGTGCGCTATATTATTGAAAATGATGTAAAAACAATAGAGGCTTTAAAAGGTTTTAATGTTGATAATTATAGGTTTTCTGAAGAAATGTCTACTAAAAACGAATTATTTTTCACAAGATAGAATGAGAAGTGTAATAATTAAGCTGATAAAATTATGTGGTGTGCTAACTTTTTTAGTATTGCTTGTTATTTACTTATGCAATTTTTTAGTGGAAAAAAAAGCAGCAGATAAAGTATATACAAGCGTAAATGAAATACCCGTAAACAAAGTGGGTTTGGTTTTAGGGACGAGTAAATATTTAGTAGGCGGACAAGTAAATTTGTATTATAAGTACAGAATAGATGCGGCAGCAGAATTATACAAGTCACGTAAAATAGCATATATAATCGTTAGTGGAGATAACGGTACAAAGGAATACAATGAGCCGTCTAGATTTAAAAACGACTTAATTAAAGCAGGGATTCCTGAGGATAAAATATTTTTAGATTATGCTGGTTTTAGAACGTTAGATTCTGTGGTGCGTGTAAAAGAAATATTCGGCCAAACTTCTGTAACCATCGTATCGCAACAATTCCATAATGAAAGGGCTATTTATTTAGCAAATTACTTTGGCATTAAAGCAATAGGTTTTAATGCCAAAGGTGTTTCTAGTAAATACGGACTAAAAGTACAGTTAAGAGAGTACTTAGCGCGGGTTAAAGTATTTGTTGATATTGTACTAAATGTGCAACCTAAATTTTTAGGAAAACCGATTGAAGTAAAATAGCTTAACAAGCAGCTAACCCAACAGTAATTGCTAAGCCACCTTCTGAGGTTTCTTTATAATTACGGTGCATGTCTTTTGCAGTTTCCCACATCGTATCAATTACTTTGTCTAAAGGAACTAAAGATTCTTTAGGGTCTGTTTCTAATGCCAACTCAGTAGCATTAATCGCCTTAATTGCTCCCATAGCATTGCGTTCTATACAAGGTATTTGAACCAAGCCACCAATAGGGTCGCAGGTTAAACCTAAATGATGTTCCATAGCTATTTCGGCAGCAACCAAACATTGCCCTGGTGTTCCTCCTAAAAGTTCTGTTAGCGCAGCAGCAGCCATTGCTGATGAAACGCCTATTTCTGCCTGACAACCACCCATTGCTGCAGATATGGTTGCGTTCTTTTTAAAGATACTTCCGATTTCGCCAGCTACTAATAAGAATTTTTTAATATGTTCAAAATCAGCTTCGTGATTTTCAATCACTAAATAATACATTAAAACAGCAGGAATAACACCTGCACTTCCGTTTGTAGGTGCAGTTACAACCCTACCTAATGCAGCGTTTACTTCATTGACTGATAAAGCCAAACAACTTACCCATTTTAAGATTTCACGAAATTTTACTTCAGTGCTTCTAATAGCAGTAATCCACTCTTGTTGGTTCGTGTATGCTGCGTCTTTAATTAATTTTGTATGTGTGCCAAATGCTCTTCGCTTTACATTTAATCCGCCAGGTAAAATACCTTCAGTATGGCAGCCAATGTACATGCATTCTAACATCGTCTCCCAGGTGCGTTTTAGTTCAGCGTCAATTTCAGCAGAAGATCTTAAGACTAACTCATTCTGATATACGATGTCAGAAATGTTTTTTTGCTCCCTGTCACAATACGCTTCTAATTCGGTTGCTCGATTTATTGGGAACGGAAAATTTTTCTTGTTGATTTCGGTATCTAAAGGAACCTCTACTTCTTCCTGAATAACAAAACCTCCTCCGATTGAATAATAGGTTTCACTAGAAATTTCTTTACCTTTAGAAAAAGCTTTGAAGGTTAGTCCGTTAGAGTGAAACGGTAAAAAATCTTTATTAAAAACGATGTTTTCTATAGAAAAAACAAGGTGCTTTTCTGCATTAAAGTGTAAAGTCTTCGTTTCTTTTATTTGATCAATAATCGTTTCTATGTTTTCAACAGGTATATACTCAGGATCTGTACCGCTTAAGCCTAATAAAATAGCTAAATCGGTTGCATGACCTTTTCCTGTTAAAGATAAAGAGCCGTATAAATCTATTTTAACACCATCAATAGTAGTAAATAAATGTGTTTTTTTTAATTTTTCAATCCATTCTTGGGCAGCTCTCCATGGGCCTAAAGTATGTGAGCTAGAAGGGCCAACGCCAATTTTTAACATGTCAAAAACACTAATAAACTGCGACATAAATATAGTTTGTTTGTTGATGGCTAAAATAGAAAAAGTCCTGTATTTAAATCAATACAGGACTTTTTTTTATGAAAAATGTGTTTTTACATTCCGTAAACAGACTCTTTGCCAAATTTTTGAGCTAACATATAGTAAACTACAGCGCGGTATTTATTTCTTTCAGATCTTCCTATTTTTTCTACAACCTCGTCAATAGCCTTGTCTAATTCAGGGCTATCAGCTAAACCTAGTTTTTTCATTAAGAAGTTTTTCTTAACTGTTTCTAATTCTTTCGCATCAGTACCAGATACCGTTTCGGCATCTTTTTTATAAATTGAAGGTCCTAAGCCTTTGGTTACCGCTTTTAATAAATCAAGATTACAAGGAAGATTTCTATCATCCATAAATTTTTTATACAATGCTACTTTTTCGTCAAATTTACTCATGATTTTTTTGTTTATAATTAGGTGCAAGTTTTGTTGTAAAACTTTAATACTCCCAAATATAGAAAAAATATTTGATTCTTTCAAATAAGAAAATTCAATAACTAAAAACAAGATAGCATTGTTAATTAAATTGTTGAAAACAAAATCAGCTAAACGTAAATAGGTACTGTTCTTGTAGTACATTTATATACATTCAAATATGTAGCTTATGTCGATATTGAAATTTGAATCTATGTTGAAAACCAACGATGTATACTTTTTTGACGCGGTTGAGTTTGAAACAATCATCGAACATTATTTAAACATAGCCAAACATTCTTTGGCAAAAAAAGCTGTGCAACTTGGGTTGGAGCAACATCCTACTTCTATTCAGTTGAAATTAATGAAAGTAGAAATTCTAATTTTCGAAAACGAATTAGAAGAGGCTACTAAAATGCTTCGTGCTATAGAAGCTGTTGAACCTTATAATGATGAGGTTTTTATACAAAAAGCATTGATTTTATCTAAAAAGAAGAAACATGTTGAGGCTATCGTTGTATTGAAAGAATCTTTAGATTTTATCGAAGATCCAGCTGATATATGGTCGATGCTAGGAATGGAATACTTGTATTTAGATGATTTTGAAAATGCACGGTTAAATTTCGAGAAATGTGTGGAAGATGATTATGAAGATTATTCATCGCTATACAATATTGTATACTGTTTTGATATGCAAGATAAACATGTAGAAGCTATACAGTTTTTAAAAAAATATGTAGATAAAAACCCGTATTGCGAGATTGCTTGGCATCAATTAGGGAAACAATATGCTGAATTAGGAATGCATAAAGAAGCGCTGACTTCTTTTGATTATTCCGTGCTAATTGATGAGAGTTTTATTGGTGGGTATTTAGAAAAAGCAAAAACCTTAGAAGAGCTAAATAACTATGAAGAGGCTATAAATAATTATTTAATTACGTTAGAGTTAGATGATCCTACCGCTTTTGCTTACATCAGAATAGGGAAATGTTATGAGAAATTAGAAAACATGCATACTGCCATTCACTTTTATAAAAAAGCAGTGCATGAAGATCCCTTGCTAGATAAAGCATGGATGTTGTTAGCAAATGCTTATTACAATGACGGTAACTTCCAAAAAGCGTTGTATTACGTAAATAAGGCAATAGAAATTGATGAGATAAATGAGCTGTATTGGAAAAGGTCAGGAGATATCAACTTAAAGCTTAATTTTTACGAAGAGGCTGTAAAATCTTTTTACACGAGTATTGAGTTAGGGGAGCAGGGTTTAGATGTTTACACTGCATTAGCGGATATATTATTGTTTTTAGGAGATTTTGAAGATGGTTTAAAAATAGTAATCAAAGCTAAAAAAATATACAAAGAAGCTGCTGAGGTAGAATATCGATTGTGTGGTTTATTTATGATTCTTGATAAAGAGGGGTACAGTTTAACGCACTTAAAAAATGCATTAGCAATTGATTATAAACACCATTCTATTATTAAAGAATTATATCCTTCAGTTTATGAGAATAAACAGATCCAAAAAATTTTATTGAGTTATAAGAAGGCTATTAAATAAATAAAAACCCTTAAAATATATTTATTTTAAGGGTTTTTAATTTCTAAGAAATACGTTTCCAAATTTTTGTTAAAATATAAACACATACTAGGGTGAGTACAGATAAACCAGCGGCTAATAGGGTGTTGCCATAAATCCAATTACCAGTAGCAAATAAGAAACTATATACACCAATTGTGCCTGTTATAAATCCTACTATTTTTATACCTACATTTTTGAATTTATCTTCTCCGTCAAAAATTAAGGTTTCAAATTTATGAATGGTTTCTGCATCACTAGGTTGTGTTACAAGAGTGACTAAAATCCATCCGATAGTTGTAATTACTACCCCAATTATCAATTGCCAATAACCAGCAATTTCGATAAAAGGGGTTTCCATTTTTCCGTTGATAAAAAAGAATACTGCAATAACAAAAGAAATAGCCATCGCAGCAATTTCACTATACGGATTTATTCTGCTCCAAAACCAACGTAAAATAAATAGCAATCCAGTTCCGGCTCCGATTTGTAATAATAAATCAAAAACGTCTTTAGCAGATTGTAGGTAAAAAGAAAATAGCGCTGCAAATAGCATTAATAAGACAGTTGATACTCTACCAACGACTACTTTTTGTTTTTCAGAAGCATTTTTGTTGATAAAACGACTATAAAAATCGTTTACCAAATACGAGCTTCCCCAGTTTAATTGAGTTGAAATGGTACTCATAAAAGCAGCAATTAACGAGGTTAGTACAATTCCTAATAATCCAGCAGGTAAATAAGTCATCATAGCAGCATAGCCAACATCATGTCCTTGCATTTCAGGAGATAAGCTAGGAAATGCTTGATTCATACTTTCTAAACTCGGAAAAATCACCAAAGAAGCCAATCCAACAATAATCCAAGGCCAAGGGCGTAATGCATAATGCGCAAAATTGAAAAACAAAGTTGCCCAAGTGGCATTTTTTTCATCTTTAGCAGCCAACATTCGTTGCGCTATATAGCCACCACCACCAGGTTCTGCGCCAGGATACCAAGTACTCCACCATTGCACGGCAAAGGGAATTATAAATAAAGTGATTAAAGATTCTGTATTCGAAAAATCAGGAAGCATCGCTAGTTTGTCATGCACGTTAGGGTGACTTAATAAATTAGATAAGCCGTTTATTTCAGGTAAGTTGATGATGTAAATAGTGGCCCAGACCGAACCGATCATCGCGATTATAAACTGAACAAAATCGGTAAGTAAAACCCCTTTTAATCCTCCTAGAGATGAATAAATAACAACAATAATAGACGAGTATAATAGCATTTCACCTTGTGAAATACCTAATAAGATATTGGCAATTTTTGCGCCGGCCAAACAAACTCCAGCCATGGTGATAATATTAAAAATTACACCTAAATAAATAGCTCTAAATCCTCTTAAAAATCCTGCCATTTTACCAGAATAGCGTAATTCGTAAAACTCTAAATCAGTACTAATTCCAGATTTGCGCCATAGTTTTGCGTAAAAGAAAACCGTAAGCATACCGGTAAGTAACATTGCCCACCAAACCCAGTTTCCTGAAACACCGTTTTTACGCACCAATTCGGTTACCAATCCAGGAGTGTCGGCTGCAAATGTGGTAGCAACCATCGAAACACCTAACAACCACCAAGGCATATTTCTACCCGATAAAAAGAATTCAGTACTGCTTTTTCCTGCAGATTTAGAAGCCCAAAGACCTATAAGTAATGAGAGGATAAAAAATCCGATGATAATAGAATAATCCAGCGCGGTTAATGTCATGTAGTTTTTATTTAAAAAAGCTAAATGTAGTTAAATATTATGATACGTTAAATTTCAATTGAAATGAAAAATGATTTTGTATATTTATATATAAAATGACTTAAAAGCATTAAATTTGATGTTCGTCTTATGGGAAAAATAAAAAAAATAGCAGTGATGACTTCCGGAGGAGATGCTCCAGGAATGAACGCCGCAATCAGATCGGTTGTAAGGACTTGTGCATATTATCGTACTGAGTGTATGGGAATCTATAGAGGTTACCAAGGTTTAATAGAAGGAGATTTGGTACCGTTTACAGCTAGAAGTGTAAATAATATCATTAACAAAGGAGGTACTATACTTAAAACAGCACGTTCTAAAGAGTTTATAACAAAAGAAGGGCGAAAAAAAGCTTACGAAAGTTTAAAAGAAAACAAGGTAGATGCACTAGTGGTTATTGGTGGTGATGGTTCTTTTACAGGAGGAGTTGTTTTTAATAAAGAATTTAACTTTCCGGTAATAGGAATTCCTGGTACGATAGACAATGATATCTATGGGACAACGCATACCATAGGCTACGATACTGCATTAAACACCGCAGTTGAGGCAATAGATAAGATTAGAGATACGGCATCATCACATAACAGACTTTTCTTTGTGGAAGTGATGGGAAGAGATGCAGGTTTTATAGCTTTAAATGCCGGAGTCGGAGCAGGAGCAGAAGAAATTCTAATTCCAGAAGAAGATTTAGGGCTAGAAAGAATGCTAGAGTCTTTAAAGAAAAGTAGACGAACAGGAAAGTCATCAAGTATTGTTGTGGTTTCTGAAGGAGATAAAACAGGTAGAAATGTTTTTGAATTAGCGGATTATGTAGAAAAAAACTTGCCAGAATATGAAGTGAGGGTTTCCGTTTTAGGACACATGCAAAGAGGCGGATCACCAACGTGTTTCGATAGAGTTTTAGCAAGTAGATTAGGTGTAAAAGCAGTTGAGTTATTGCTAGACGGACAAACGAACTTAATGGTTGGTTTACAAAATAATATGGTGGTTGCTACCAATTTAGAAAAAGCAATAAAAGGTCATAATGACATAGATATGGAGTTGCTAAGAGTCTCTGATATTATGACAACATAATTTTTAATAAGAATATTAAATAGTAAAGTGATGATAAAAGTAGGAATTAACGGATTTGGAAGAATAGGTAGATTAGCTTTCCGTTCTGCCATGAAAAGAAACAATGTGCAAGTAGTTGCCATTAATGATTTGTTAGATGTAGAGTATTTAGCCTATTTGTTAAAGTATGATTCGGTTCATGGTCGTTTTGATGGTGAAGTAACGGTAAAAGACGGTAACCTAGTTGTAAACGAACAAATTATTAGAGTATCAGCTGAAAGAAATCCAGAAAATTTAAAATGGAACGAAGTAGGAGCTGAGTATATTATTGAATCAACAGGTTTTTTTACAGATCAAGATAAAGCAGCGTTGCATATAAAAGGAGGTGCTAAAAAAGTAATTATTTCAGCGCCATCAAAAGATGCTAAAATGTATGTGATGGGAGTAAATCATGCTGAGATGAAAGCAGACGAACTTATTGTTTCTAATGCTTCTTGTACAACAAACTGTTTGGCGCCATTAGTAAAAGTTATTAATGATGCTTATGGGTTGACGGAAGGATTAATGACAACTGTTCATGCAGCAACATCTACTCAGAATACTGTTGATGGACCAAATAAAAAATGGAGAAGAGGTCGTTCTGTAATAAACAATATTATACCTACTTCTACCGGAGCTGCAGAAGCAGTAACAAAAGTAATTCCGTCTATGAATGGTAAATTAACAGGAATGGCAGTAAGAGTTCCTGTAGCAGATGTTTCATTAGTTGATTTAACTTTTAAAACTGAAAAAGCAACATCATTAAAAGAAATTATGGCAACTTTTAAAGCTGCTTCAGAAAACGAATTTAAAGGCATAATAGGATATACTGAAGACGAAGTTGTTTCTCAAGATTTTGTATCAGAAACAAGAACTTCTGTTGTTGATGCTGACGCAAGTTTAGAGCTAAATGAAAACTTCTTTAAAATTATTTCTTGGTATGATAACGAGTATGGTTATGCAACGAAGATTGTTGATTTATTAGAGTATTCAGCCTCTTTATAATAAAAAGAATATAAAAAATATCAATTCCCGCTTATAGCGGGAATTTTTAGTTAATTTTAAAACGATGGAAATAGCAATTATAGCACATGACGGAATGAAAGCAGAAATGGTTCAGTTTTTAAATGAACATAAAACCATTTTACTTCAAAAAAACATATCATTAGTATCAACAGGAACCACAGGTTCTAAAGCTGAAAAGGCAGGTTTTAAAGTAACGAAGTTCTTATCTGGTCCTTTTGGTGGTGATGCTCAAATAGCAGCAAGGGTTGCTGAGGGTAAATGTAATATGGTGTTGTTTTTTAGAGATCCTAATGAAAAACATCCACACGAGCCAGACATTACTATGTTATTGCGTTTGTGTGATGTACATGATGTTCCGTTAGCAACAAATCCTGCAACCGCAGAACTGTTAATGAAGGCATTGTAAATAAAAAAAAGTATTCTTATTAAAATAGTAAACCTATATTTAAATAATCTATTTTGAAATTAGAATAATCAATAAGAATTAAAACTTTAAGAAAACCCAAATGATACATTTAATAGTAGGGAATACTGGTTCGGGAAAAACAACATACTCGGCTGAACTAAAAAAAGAAACAAAAGGTGTTGTTTTTTCGATTGATAAATGGAATAAAACGCTTTTTCTTGCTGATAAAAAAGCAACAGATGGTTTAGAGTGGTTTTTAGAAAAAATAAATAGAGCAGAAAAAGTAATACTAGAATTAGTAGAGCAGTTAGAGAGTTCAAAAACAGACAGTATTCTAGATTTAGGATTGTCGAAGTTTGAGCATAGAGAAAAATTCAGACAATTTGCAGAAGCTAATGGTTATGAAATTAAAATCCACTTTTTAGATATTTCAAAAGAAACACGATTTAAAAGAGTTTTAAAAAGAAATAGTAAAAAGGAGATACGTTCCAGTTTGAAGTAAGTAAAGAAGATTTCGATTTTATGGAAACTTGGTTTGAAAAACCTACTGAAAAAGAACTTAAATATGGAGTGATTATTACCGCTTAAAATTTCGTGGAACTTTAAAATAAACTAGCTGTTAAAACTTCTATTTAACAGCAATCATACTAATCTCTACATTTACAAACTTAGGTAAATTGGCAACTTCAACAGTTTCTCTAGCGGGCGCAGTAGCTTCGTTAAAATAGGTAGCATACACGCTGTTTATTTTAGAAAAGTTATGCATATCAGAAATAAAAATAGACGATTTTACGACGTTTTCAAAAGTCATTTCAGCAGCAGCTAAAACTTCTTTCATGTTTTCCATAACTTGTTTTGTTTCAGATTCAATAGAATCCATAACTAATTCACCTGTTTTAGGATCTAAAGCAATCTGACCAGAAGTATATAATGTGTTTCCGCTTAAAACAGCTTGGTTATATGGTCCAATAGGAGCAGGAGCTTTACTTGTTGTTATAATTTTTTTCATCTTATTTATGGATAAATTTAAAATTGATTAAGTATTCTTTTTTAGAATAAAGCTCTATCTGGCGGCTTGTTTTTGTCCCATTTTAAATCACTTAAAACAGATGATTTTACTCCGATAAAGAAGTTATAAGAAGAGTTTATTCCGAAAGGAGTCCAATTAAAATTCAATCGCCAACTATCTAAATCCCTAGAAAAAGAAAGTCTTGTGTAAGTAAAAGCGTTCTCTTTAACATCATAACCAGATGAAAAACCAACGTTCCATTTAGGCGTTAACTCTACGTTTCCGCTAAACATTAAAGAATTACTACCAACACTACTTGTAAGTCCGTTATCTGAGTAGTTTAAGGCGTAAGCTAAATTTAGTGTCCATGGTATTTTAGCACCATATAGTTTTGTTTCTTTTGTTTCGCTTTTATTCTGTTTGTTATCAGGGTTGTTGGGGAAGCCATTTGTAGGCGACATGTTTTCTCCAAACAAATCAGGAGTGTCTTGTGCGCCATTTCCTGAGTTTTTAGACTCCTCTTTATCTCCTTCTTTTTTCTTCTCAAAATCTTTGCTAGATAAAGAGTAGTTAGCGGTAATACCAAAGTTAGTAAGTCTTAAAATATTAGCATTAAACTTATTTATTCTTTGTCCTTCATTATTTACCTGATAAGGATCAAATCTTGCATTGGCATTTAAAGCTAATTTGTCTTTAAAAAGCCGCGTTCCTGCATTTGCAGTAACAGGACTCCAGCGTAAGCTATCAGCAGCTATATTGTAGCTAGTACTAAAATTTAAATTATTAAGAATGGTGACTTTTGTATCTTCCTCATCACTATCGGGATCTTTCGGAGCAACTTTAGCTTCTAAAACATTATTAACAGAAATACCAATAGAGTTTGAAACACCACTTCCTGGCCTGCCATATATTCCTCCTTCAAAAGGAGAATAGGTTAGTAAATCAGTGGGGTCTGAACTTTGTTGAACTTGTAAGTCGTAATTTTCAGCAAAATCTGGTCTGTATCCATAAGAAATAGAAGGTCTAATTGTATGTCTTATGGCTTTTAATCTTCCTTTTTTAAAGTTAAATGTTCCATAGATGTTTGTTGATAAAGAAACTCCTAAATTGTATTCGTTAAAACGGTTAAAACCACTAATAGTATCGTTTACAACTGTACCTAAATTACCACTTGAATTAGTAAGTGTAGGATCATATTTTTTATTGATTTTATCAAAATACCAAACATCCTTATAGCTAACACTTGGTGATAATGTAAAATATTTAAAAGCCTTTAAGTTTGTGTTGGTACTTAAACGATGTTGAATTCCTTTTTTTGCTGTTCTAAACATTTTATCAGTAAAAAACTCATCATCAGTAGTATTTATTTGATACTGACCTTGCATACTGTAGTTCAAACCCATTTTCTGAATAGGATTGGTTTTAACTCCGTTTTTACCTGCAAAGGGATAAATACGATCCATATTTAACTGCAAAGATGGAAGCGTCATTGTTATTTGTTCGGTATTGGTGTTTTGTGAATGTGTTGCTGTTACATTTATATTAAAAGGAGTGCCAACAAATTTTTTGTAATATGAAATAGATGAACTTAAGGTGTTTGTTAAAAACTGAGAATTGTTAAATTCATTTAATGATTGCCTATAATAAGTACTACTACCTAAGTTGACAGAAGCAGAAAAACGAGAGTTTGGACTCGATTTAGTATCTTGACTATGGCTCCAACGAAGATTAAAGTTAGACGATTTACTATAATTACTTAATCCTCTAATTCCCTGAATTATATTTTCATAACGAATACTAAAATTACCACTAAATTTATAACGAACATAATAATTAGAATCAGCCCTTAATCCCCAACTTCCGTTGGTGTAAAGATCTCCTAAAACAGTTAAATCAAAATAATCACTTAAAGCAAAGTAGTATCCACCGTTTTGTAAAAAGAAACCTTGACTGTTACTATCACCATAAGAAGGAATAATAAAACCAGAGGTTCTTTCATTAGTCATAGGAAAATAAGCGAAAGGTAAATATACAGGTGTAGGAACATCAGCTAAAACTAAATTACTACCACCTACAATTATTTTTTTACCAGGAACTAGTTTTGCTTTACTTGTTTGAATGTAATAATCTGGGTTTTTCTTTTTAGAGGTTGTAAAACGAAGTCTTCGCATGTAAATAGTAGAATCGTTTACACGTTTTGTTTTTTGAGCATAGGTTATAATTTCACCTTGCACCGTTTTTACACCGTAAACTAGTGCTTTTTTTGTTTTAAAGTTGAATAAAATGGAGTCTTGCTCAGATTCTTGATTACCTTGTTTAAAAACGGGACGTTGATGATAACCTAAACTGTCTTTTATTCCTTTAGCATAAACAGTATTGTTCTTATAGTCTAAAACAATTATACCTGCTTTTAAATCAATATCAGTATAAATTACTTGTGCTTTATTATATAAGGTTACAGTTTTGTTTTTTGCGTTTTGTATTGTGTAATCTTCTGCATTGTGTGTAATGATTCCATCAATAACTTCTTTAGGCTTAATAGAATCGTTTACAATCGAATCATTTTTTAGGTTTAATAATTCGCCTTTTTTCAAATCAATCAAACTATCTTTTGAGGTATTTAAAATTGGCTTCTTTTTAGATTTTTGAGAAGGAATTCCTTTTTTATCAAAATCTTGAGCTACACTTAATTGAAAACAAAAAAGGTAGGAAATTAAAAGTATGTAAGTTAGATTTGTTCGCAATGTTATAAATACTATTTTTGTGTTATATTTAAAAACTTTGGCGTACTATTTGAATGCCTAAATATAAAATCCAAAAATAGTTAAATTTTATTGATGCAATTCTTAAAATTACGTAAATATAATCACTTGAAAAATTATTTTTTATTTTTAACCACAATATGCATGTTATTGGGGTTTACAACAGCGCTTTCTGCACAAAAAAAATATACTATTGTTTTAGATGCGGGGCACGGAGGAAAAGATCCTGGTAATATAGGTAATGGTTATAAGGAAGCTAAGGTTGCTTTAAGAATCGCTTTAGATGTTGGTAAAGAATTATCAACAGCTAGAGATGTTGAAGTTTTATATACTAGAAAGAAAGATGTTTTTGTAGAGTTACATAATAGGGCAAAAATCGCAAACACTAAAAAGGCAGATTTATTTGTTTCTATTCATTGTGATGCTTTTCATAAGTCAGAACCTAACGGAGCAGGAACGTTTGTTTTAGGATTAAGTGGTAATAAAGAAAATTTAGAAATATCTAAACGAGAAAACGCTGTAATTTTATTAGAGGATAATTATAAACAAAATTATGATTATGATCCTAATTCACCAGAATCAGTTATTGGTTTGTCAGTACTTCAGGAAGAGAATTTAGATAACAGTTTAGGTATTGCAAGTTTTATTCAAAGCAATTTTGTTTCTATTAAAAGAGTTAATAGAAAAGTAAAACAAGCTAATTTTTTAGTGTTAAGAGAAACTGTAATGCCTAGTGTTTTAATAGAGTTAGGTTTTTTAACAAATAAAAAAGAAGGTAAATTCTTAAATACCAGAGCTGGACAGATAAAAATGGCAAAAGCAATTGGTGATGCTATTAAAAAATATGTAGACAGGTTAAAGTTAAATACGATTCAGAATACCGTAATAGCTAAAGCAGAGGAGAAAAATCCGATAGAAAAAAAGATTGTAAAGGAAGTTAGTGTGCCTAAAAAAGTAGTGAAAGTAAAAACATCAACGAAAAAGGCCACAACCAATATTGCAAGTAATAAAATACAACCATCAGGAATTGCTTTTAAAGTGCAAATTGCAGCATCAAAAAGAAAGTTAAATAAAAATAATTTTAACTTTAGAGGATTAGAAAATGTTGAGTCGATGTTTATAGGTGATTACTACAAGTATTATTACGGAACCTCTTCTAGTTTTGTAGATGTGAAAAAGACTTTAAGTGCAGTGAAAAAAATGGGGTTTAAAGGTGCTTGGGTTGTTGCTTTTAAAGATGGACAAAAAATTCCTATCAAAGAAGCATTGAAAAACCTTTAATTTAGAGGTGTTCTACATTTATACTTTCAAAATTATTACTATTTTCGTGCTATAACTTTTTTATATGTCAAAAGAACTAAAAACGGGTGTTGTTGCTGTACTAATTATAGCCGTATTTATATGGGGATTCAATTTCTTAAAAGGTCAAGATTTATTTAGTGGTAGTAGCAGATATTTTTATGTTGAATACAAAGATATTAACGGATTAAATAAAGCTAGTGCTGTAACTATTAATGGTTTAAAGGTTGGTCGTATTGATGATATTTCATTTGATGCAACTCCAGAAAAACAAGGTGTTTTATTGGTGAAAATTTCTTTAGATACTGATTTTAGCTTCTCTAAAAACAGTATTGCTAAAATTTATTCAGCAAGTATAATGGGAGGGCAAAGTTTAGCTATTGTTCCGACATACAGCGGAGAAACGGCCGTTTCAGGAGATTATCTTAAAGGAGAGGTAGAATCTGGTCTTTTTTCTTCAGTAGAAGATAAGTTAGAACCTATTCAATCTAAACTACAAAATGTGTTGGTAGGAGCCGATACATTGCTAACTGGATTGAATACCGTTTTAGATGAAAAATCAAGAAAAAGCTTAAATAGAAGTATTATAGGTTTAGAAGGAACGATTTCTGATGTTCGAAAAACATTAACATCTGTAAATACTTTATTATCTGATAATAAAGAAAACTTAAACGCAACCTTAGCAAATACTAAAAAAATTACTGATAATTTTTCTAAAATATCTGACGGTTTAGCAAAAGCTAATTTAGGAGAAACAGTTAATAAATTAGAAGCAACATTAGCAAACGTAAATGGTTTATTAGCAAATATGAAGGCTGGTAAAGGAACTTTAGGTAAGTTAATGACCGACGATAAAATGTACACAAACTTAACCAATGCCTCTAAAGAGATGGAAGAGTTGTTACGTGAAATGAAATTAAATCCAAAACGATTTGTTCATTTTTCATTATTTGGTAAAAAAGCAAAACCATATAATGAAGAAAGTAATACCAAAAATGTAAGTACGAAGTAACTTATAATTATTAAAAACTAACAAAACTTAATACTTAAAGAACGATGGAGAAATACATGCCTAACATCTTTTTTGCAGCTATTTTAATTGCGGGAATAGGATTTTTTGTAATGAATGTTCGAAAACTTGTCCGAAACATAAAATTAGGAAAAGATATAGATAGAACAGATAGAAAACCTGAACGTTGGAAAAACATGGCTAAAATAGCCTTAGGACAATATAAAATGGTACGTCGCCCAGTTTCTGGAATTTTACACGTAGTAGTTTATGTAGGTTTTATTTTGATTAATATCGAAATGTTAGAAATCGTTATAGACGGTTTATTTGGTACACATCGTGTTTTTCAACCAATCTTAGGAGATGCTATCTATGGATTCTTAATTGCTAATTTCGAAATTTTAGCAGCCTTAGTTTTTGTAGCTGTTGTTATATTTTGGTTTAGAAGAAATATCGAAAAAGTAAAGCGTTTTTGGAGTAAAGAAATGACAGGTTGGCCTAAAAATGATGGAAACATTATTTTATATTTCGAAATGGTTTTAATGTCGTTATTCTTAATAATGAATGCTACGGATGCTGCTTTTCAAGAATCAGGAGCGGGAAATGTAGTTTCTCAATTTATAGCGCCTTGGTTTTCTGGGTTTTCACCAGAAGTATTACACACTATAGAAAAATCAGCTTGGTGGGTACATATTATAGGTATTTTAGTTTTCTTAAACTACTTATATTACTCTAAGCACTTACATATTTTATTAGCTTTCCCAAATACATTTTTCGCAAATTTAAAGCCAAAAGGACAGTTTAATAACTTAGAAGCTGTTACGAATGAAGTAAAAATGATGATGGATCCAGATGCAGATCCGTATGCAATGCCAGAAGAAGGAGCAGAAGAGGAAGTGCCAGCAAAGTTTGGTGCGTCGGACGTTACCGATTTAAACTGGGTACAGTTAATGAATGCATATACGTGTACAGAATGTGGGCGATGTACATCTTCTTGTCCTGCAAGTTTAACGGGTAAAGAGTTGTCGCCTCGTAAAATTATGATGGATACCCGAGATCGTTTAGAGGAGGTAGGGAAAAACATCGATGCAAACAACGGTATATTTAAAGATGACGGAAAGCAGTTATTAAATGATTATATTTCTCCAGAAGAATTATGGGCATGTACAAGTTGTAATGCTTGTGTGCAAGAATGTCCTATAGGTATTGATCCTTTATCTATTATTATGGAAATGCGTCGTTATTTAGTAATGGAAGAATCTGCAGCTCCACAAGAGTTAAATGCAATGATGACCAATATCGAAAATAACGGAGCACCTTGGCAGTATAGTCAACAAGATAGATTAAACTGGAAAGACGAAGATTAATCAATACATCAATTTGACAGTGTAATTATTGTCAGTTCGAGTGATTTTTCTGGAGAATGAAGAAAAATTGTATAGAGAATATTTAGAAAAAAAAGCATATCAATTAAAAAACATAAAATTATGAACGTACCAACAATGGCAGATATGATGGCTCAAGGAAAACAACCAGAAGTGTTGTTTTGGGTAGGAGCAGCTGGAAGTTATGATGATAGAGCAAAGAAAATAACCAAATCGTTTGTAAAAATATTAAATACAGCAGGAGTAGATTTTGCTGTTTTAGGGACAGAAGAAAGTTCAACTGGTGATGCTGCTAAGCGTGCAGGAAACGAGTTTTTGTTTCAAATGCAAGCAATGACAAATATCGAAGTTTTAAATGCTTACGAAGTAAAAACAATAGTTACCTGTGACCCACATTCATTTAATACATTAAAAAATGAATACCCTGGTTTGGGAGGTAAGTATGAGGTATATCACCACACGCAGTTTATTAGTAAATTAATAAGCGACGGTCGTTTAGCTATAGATGACGCTAATTTAAAGGGAAAACGAGTAACCTATCACGATCCTTGTTATTTAGGTCGCGCAAACGATGTATATGAAAGTCCGCGTGCTTTAATTCGTAGTTTGGGTGTTAAAATGACAGAGATGAAGCGTAGTAAGTCTACTGCTTTATGCTGTGGTGCTGGTGGCGCACAGATGTTTAAAGATGCCGAAAGAGGAGACAAAGAGATAAATATTTTAAGAACAGAAGATGCTTTAGAAACCAATCCGCAAATCATCGCAACCGGTTGTCCTTATTGTAATACAATGATGACTGATGGTGTAAAGTTTAAGTTAAAAGAAGATCAAGTAGTTGTAAAAGATATTGCCGAACTAATTGCAGAAGCAAATAATTTATAAAATAAAAATATAGTGAATAATTCTCGACTGCGCTCGAACAGACACTAAAATAGGTCTTTTCGAGCGCAGTCGAGAGGTTTTAATCAAAATTTAAAATGATAAAAAACTATATAAAAGCAGCACGTTTACGAACCTTACCATTATCTATTTCAGGAATTGTTGTGGGGGCTTTTTCAGCAAAATTTTCAGTTCCTCTTATAGGCGGAGTTGAATTTGACGGGCTTTTAGATGTTAATTTTTTGAATGAAAAAAACTATTTAATTTTTATTCTTGCGATACTCACAACGATTGGTTTTCAGGTTTTATCTAACTTTGCGAATGATTACGGAGATGGTGTAAAAGGAACAGACGATAATAGAGAAGGGGAAGCTCGTATGGTTTCATCGGGGGCAATTACGCCAAAACAAATGAAAATGGCAATGATCGTTACCGGAGCAATAACTTTGGTAATCGCACTTTTACTTATTTATGTTTCTTTCGGAAAAGACAATTTTTTGTATTCATTGATTTTCTTTTTATTAGGAGCCACATCTATCGTTGCAGCAATTAAATACACCGTAGGTAAATCAGCCTATGGTTATAGTGGTTTTGGTGATGTTTTTGTCTTTATTTTCTTCGGATTATTAGCAGTTGTAGGAACTTATTTTTTATATACAAAACAGTTGAACCTTGTTGTTTTTTTACCCGCAATAACTGTCGGTTTACTAAGTACAGCAGTTTTAAACTTAAATAATATGCGAGATCGTTTAAACGATGCAAAGGTTAATAAAAATACATTAGTAGTTAAAATAGGTGCGAAATCTGCTAAAAATTACCATTATACTTTAATTATTTTATCGCTTATAACAGCAGTATTATATGTGGTAATAAAGTACCAATCGCCATGGCAGTTTTTATTTTTAATAGCCTATATACCAATAGTAAAACACGTAATATTTGTGTATAAAAATAAAGAAGAAGTATTGTTAGATGGCGAATTAAAAAAAGTAGCATTAAGTACGTTCTTGTTTGCAATACTATTCGGATTGGGTAATATTTTGTAAACAGAAAAAACAATTTTAAAGAACAATTATGAAAACAATAAAGATAATTTTAGGAATCGTTTCTGCTTTAGTAATCATGTTTTTACTAACAGGAGTAGTTATTACCGAGGTTACTTATACTGCCGAAATAGAAATAGATAAACCAATAAGCGAAGTTTTCGAAAACGTTGCAAATGTCGATTTAATGAAAAACTGGTTGCCAGATATTAAGTCCATCGAAGTAATCGAAGAAGAACCAGGAATGGTAGGAAGTACTTATACTATTACTGCGATAAATAACGGACAAGAAATAAAAATGATTCAGAAAATAACGGCCTATATTCCGAATCAAAAAATCACTTATCAGTTCGATTCAGCTCAAATGATAAAAACAGATGATTTTAACTTTATCGCCAACGGAAATAAAACAAAACTAGTCCAAAACTGCAGTGTAAATAGTAAATCATATATGACCGCTTGTTTGTTTCCTTACTTTAAAGGAACTTTTAAAGAGTTAAGTTTAGGCTATATGAATCAATTAAAAACAACGCTAGAAAAATAATTTTTTGGGCGTTCGAGCGGGCTTTACATTACAACCTTTTGCTCGTGCCTCACAAAAGGATTTTCATTGCAATCCCTAACGCAAACCAATAATCGGTTAAAATGATAACAGCAACATATCATAAACACATTCTTAATTTTAAACAAGCTAGCGGAACATCTCGCGGTGTTTTAAAAACCAAAGAAACTTGGTTTATCAAGTTGTCAAAAGATAACAAACAAGGTTTTGGTGAATGCGGATTGTTTAGAGGATTAAGTGTTGATGATACACCAAATTACGAAGAGAAACTAAAATGGGTTTGCCAAAATATTAATGTAAGTTTAGTAGTTTTATTAGCAGAAACGATTCATTATCCGAGTATTCAATTCGGATTAGAACAAGCGTTTTTATCGTTAGAAGCTAAAAATCCGTTTGAATTATTTCCATCAGATTTTACAGAAGGAAAACAGAATATATCCATCAACGGATTAATTTGGATGGGCGATAAATCTTTTATGCAACAGCAAATAAAAGATAAATTACAACAAGGCTTTTCAACAATTAAAATGAAAATTGGTGCAATTGATTTTGATACAGAAATCAACTTGTTAAAATCGATACGAAAAGAATTCTCATCAAAAGAAATCACTTTACGCGTTGATGCAAACGGAGGATTTACACCAGAGAATGCTTTAGAGAAATTACATAGATTGGCTGAATTGGAAATACATTCAATCGAACAGCCTATAAAGCAAGGTCAATGGCAAGAAATGGCAGCTTTGTGTGAAAACACACCATTACCAATTGCTTTAGACGAAGAGTTGATAGGTGTTTTTACATCCGAAGAAAAAGAAAAATGCATCCAAACCATACAACCACAGTATATTATTTTAAAACCGAGTTTAGTAGGCGGATTTAAAGGTAGTGAAGAATGGATTTCTATAGCCAAAAAATACAATGCCGATAATTGGATCACGTCAGCATTAGAAAGTAATATTGGGTTAAACGCCATTGCACAATGGACGTATATTTTAAACACTAAATTGCCACAAGGTTTAGGGACTGGTAGTTTGTTTACCAATAATTTCGAGAGTCCGTTAGGAGTTTTAAACGGGAGTTTAGCATACGATCCATTAAAGAAATGGCAATTTAATTTAGACTAACGTCATTCTGAACTTGTTTCAGAATCTCATAAATATTTATAACATATGAATTTCATACAGCAAGCATATAAAGGGCGAAATGATTGGATTTATTATTTAGCGGGTATTTTGTTTGTTATATTCGGTTGGCAATTTATAGGCATTATTCCTTTGTCAGTTGTTGCGGCATTGCATTCGGATGATTTTGCTGAATTTTCTCGTGCTGCAAATGATAGCTTTATGAGCTTAGGAATCAATAAAAACTTGTTTTTGTTTTTAATGATATTCATGTTTGCTATCGGTTTACTTTTTTTATTCTTAACGATAAAGTATATTCATAAAAGAGCTGTAAAAACACTAATAACAAGCAGAGAAACTATTGATTGGAATCGATTTTGGTTCGGATTTATAACTTGGGGAATTGTAGCTTTAAGTATTACATTATTAGGCGTTTTTTTAGAACCAGAACATTACACATGGAATTTTAAGCCGCTTCCGTTTTTTACTTTAGTAGCTATTTCTTTTTTGTTTTTGCCATTGCAAACAAGTTTCGAGGAATTGTTATTTAGAGGTTATTTTATGCAAGGAATAGGAACTTGGTTTAAAAACAGATGGATGCCTTTAATTATAACTTCAGTAGCTTTTGGTTTGTTACATGGTGCAAATCCTGAAGTTGAAAAATTAGGCTATATTTCTATGGTATTTTATATTGGAACAGGTTTCTTTTTCGGAATTACAACTTTAATGGATGAAGGGACAGAATTGGCTTTGGGTTTACATGCCGTAAATAATATTATAGCAGCTTTTTTAGTAACTACCGATTGGATGGTTTTTCAAACAGATGCTTTATTTATTGATACTTCTGAGCCTTCAGTTGGTTCTGAAATGTTTTTATCTGTTTTTGTGTTGTATCCGTTGCTGTTGTTTTTGTTTTCTAAAAAATACGGTTGGACAAACTGGAAAGATAAGTTAGTGGGGAGAATTGAAAAACCATTAGAAATAGAATCTTTATAGTTTACGTATTGTCTTTTCTTTATGATAAATGCAATTCGTTCAACCTGAACTTGTTTCAGGTTTTCATAATAAGGAGCTGTTTTTAATTGATGAGGTTCCGAAATAAATTCGGAACGACGTAAAAAGTGTAATTATAACCGGAAAATAAATCCTAACGTCATTACGAGGCAGAATAACGAAGTAATCCCTAACTTGATATTAGTTTATTTTAGTAAAAATAGATACATGAAAAATCAGTTTCATAAAAATTTTAAATTAAACGGAGCATCATTTTCATCCGAAGAAGAACTGATTGCTTTTTCTGAAAATATTTCAAGTTCGGTAACTTCTTTTTTAACGGACTGGTTTAATGAAAAGGATTTTGTAATTGTACAAACATCGGGTTCTACAGGAAAACCAAAACCAATACAGTTACAAAAAGAGTTTATGAGAAACTCGGCTTTTGCTACAGGAGCTTTTTTTACATTAAAAGAAAATACAACAGCGTTGTTGTGTTTGTCTACCGATTATATTGCGGGTAAAATGATGTTGGTACGCGCTTTAACTTTAGGTTGGCAGTTAGATGTTGTTACCCCAGGTTCTAGCCCGTTAAAAGGCTTAAAAAAGCAGTATGATTTCTCAGCAATGGTTCCGTTACAGCTAAGAAATTCGTTGAATGAATTGCATAAAATAGATCAATTAATTGTTGGCGGTGGCGTAGTATCAAATGATTTAATTTCAGCGATTCAAAACATTGCTACAAAAGTATTTGCTACATACGGAATGACAGAAACGATTACGCATATTGCTGTTAAGAATCTAAATAATTTGTCACTTCGAGCGGAGTCGAGAAGTCTTTATAAAACACTTCCAAATGTTTTAATAAGTCAGGATGATAGAAACTGCCTAATAATCGAAGCTCCAAAAGTAACATCAGAAATAATTACGACGAATGATGTTGTAAAACTTCTTTCTAAAACGGAGTTTGAATGGTTGGGTCGTTATGATAATGTTATAAATTCAGGCGGAATAAAACTACATCCAGAGAAAATAGAAGAGAAGTTATCAGAAATTATCGAGCAACGTTTCTTTGTATCAGGAATTAAAGATGAAGTTTTAGGAGAAAAGTTAATATTAATTATTGAAGATATTACTTCAAGCGAAGTAGAGAGTTTTTTGTTATCAGAAATTAAAAAAGAGACATCACTTTCTAAATTCGAAATCCCTAAAGAAATTTATTTTCTACCTCAGTTTATAGAAACGGAAACAAAAAAAATCCAACGAAAAAAAACGTTGGATTTAGTTAAGTTTTAAAATATTTCTATGATTATTACATAACCATACTGTGATATACATTTTGTACATCATCATCTTCTTCTAATTTTTCTAAAAGCTTTTCAACGTCAGCCTGCTGTTCTTCTGAAAGCTTAGTAGTAGTAGTTGGAATTCTTTCAAACCCTGAAGAGATAATTTCTATATTATTTTCTTCAAAATAAGATTGAATAGCGCCAAATTGTTCAAACGGAGCATAGATAATAATACCTTCATCGTCGTTAAAAACTTCTTCAACCTCAAAATCGATTAATTCTAGTTCTAACTCTTCTAAATCGACTTTAATATCTTCTTTTTTAACTGTAAAATTACAAACACGATCAAACATAAAAACTACGGATCCTGATGTACCTAAGTTACCATCACATTTATTAAAAATAGCACGTACATTTGCTACAGTTCTGTTATTATTATCGGTTGCAGTTTCTACAACAATCGCAATACCGTGTGGCGCATAACCTTCAAATAAAGCTTCTTTGTAATCGCTTGTATCTTTATCGGCAGCTTTTTTAATAGCGCGTTCTACATTGTCTTTAGGCATGTTTGCTGCCTTTGCGTTTTGCATTACAGCTCTTAAACGCGAATTTGTATCAGGATTCGGACCTCCGTCTTTAATTGCCATTACAATATCTTTACCAATTCTGGTAAATGTTTTAGCCATTGCAGACCAACGCTTCATTTTACGTCCTTTTCTAAGTTCGAATGCTCTTCCCATTTTTTAAGTTTTGTTTATGCAACGGCAAATGTAACTATTGCATTATTTAATTACAATTAAAATCTTTTTTTGATAATCAGATTATTTTCTTTTTCGTCGTAAGCTCGCCATGTACCCGATTTCTTTCCGTTTTTGTAGCTTCCTTTTATTTTTATATTTCCATTAGGGTAATACATTTTATATCTTCCGTCTAGTAAACCATCATCTAGTTGTACTTCAAACTTTAGTTTTCCGTCACTATAATATTCCTTGTACTCATTCGCGCTTAAATCAGAAGGATTAATTTCTTTGATGTTAAAAATAGCATCAGCAGGTTTTACAGAAAGGCTGTCTTTTTTGGGACTTAGTTTTAAAGTGAGTTCTTTTTTTAATTTTTGATTAATAGATACCTGTTCTTTAACATATCCTGGTTCATTAAAAGTAGTTGTGATATTACTTTTAAAAATATTTCCTTCAGAAGTTAGTTGAATACCAAGTTGATTGAAACAGATAAAATAATCTTTGTTTTCCTTTATTTGAAGCTGTGTTTTTTTATCAACAAAACTAACTAAATCATTATAAATGTAAGGCGTATTTATATAGGTGAAAATGGTAGATTTATCATCAAATAGATAGTTGAATTCTTTAAATTCTTTTGAAGACGCTAAAGTGTAATTGGTAATGTTGTTATTTATAATTTCTTTTAAAGTATTCGGATTCGCACTAAAAACAACATAATCATTAATGATAGTAAAGTATGGTTTTTCCATTTTTTTAAACATATTACCAGCAACTATTTTAAAGAAGCCTTTAAGGTCTAAAAAATTAATAGTGTGCTTTTTGTAGGTAATTTGTTTAAACTGTAAAGGTGTTTTTTCTTTGATTTTTGATAAAATGAAATTCAAATTTTCAGAAGCGTCATCAATATCGGTAGTTTTAAAAATCGCCGCAACATCTTTTTTGTTTCTAGAAAGCGAAGAATTGAAGTGTATCAATGCAACTTCGTCACCAATCCAACTATACACATTCTCTTTTATATTGATGTCGAGTGTGTTTTCGATTTCTTTAATTTGCTGATTATAAGTTTCGAACTCTAGAGGCTTTTCTTTTTTTAATTCTTCGAAGTTTTCTTGAAAGGTATTAAAGCTATCAAAAGCAAAACTTACGTATAACGCAGTATTTTTTGGAGCGACATTGGCAATAGTTCTTTTCCCTTTTCCTGATCTTTGAATAGCGGTTAAATAGCTTTCTGAATTTTCTTGCACATTGGTAAATCCTTCTGCCTGAATAATAGTTCCTTCGATTAAAGAAACATCAAAACCAGAATAATAAAGTGAGTTTTGAATATTTTCAACGACTTCTTTGTTGGCTTTATTTGTAAAACAAGAAAGATATTTATGTAAGTATTTGTACTGAAAAAACACTTTAAAAAATCCGTCTTCAGGAGTTTCTTTAGTAATCTCCACAAAATTAACATCTCTACCAATTACGGGTTTTTGATATTGATTTATTGAGTTTTCTACTAAAATATGTGTGTACGAAGCTATTAACTGATTTTTAATAAAAGCGATATGTAATGTTTCTCTTTTATTCTTGTCGTACAGCTCTGTTATTTCATGGTTTTGAAATATTCTTTTTGTAATTTTAAAACCATCGCCTGTTAGTTGTGATATACTGCTTTTAAAAAAATCGAGTTTCGAAAGTTTCTCTAGGTCAACAATATATAAAAAGTCATAATTTTTAGGTTTGTAAACATGTGCAGATATTAATACATCTCGCTCGCCAATAAAATTAAGAATGCTTTTTTGCTCTTTTACAATATTATCGAGTGTATTGGCACTTTTACTAATGTCTTTAAAATAGGCGTTCTTTTTAAGATGTTGCAATATTTCACTAGCATTAATTTCTTCCCAAGTATCAATAGGTCTTTCGGTATCTAAAATAAAAACAGCATCATTAGGTACAAGGTAAATAGGCTTTATATTATCTTCTTCAGCAAGTGTAAAAACATAAGTTTGATACGCTAAAAACCCCAAAAAGGCTAGTAGCAAAGTCCATAAAATCTTTTTTCTCATAACTAATGATGTGTGAAATTATACTTGAATAACGCCTAAATTAAATTTCTTTTCGATAGGAGCATGATCAGCAGCTTCAATACCCATAGAAATCCACGTTCTGGTATCTAACGGATTTATAACTCCGTCTGTCCAAATTCTTGCAGCTGCATAATACGGTGAAATTTGCTTATCGTAACGAGATTTTATTTTGTCGAATAATTCAGCTTCTTTTTCAGGAGTAATTTCTTCTCCTTTTTTCTTTAAAGAGGCAGTTTCAATTTGTAATAAAACCTTTGCAGCAGAGTTTCCACTCATAACAGCTAATTCAGCACTTGGCCAAGCAGCAATTAATCTTGGGTCGTAAGCTTTACCACACATAGCGTAGTTTCCTGCTCCGTAAGAATTACCAATAACGATGGTGAATTTAGGAACAACTGAATTACTTACAGCGTTTACCATTTTGGCACCGTCTTTTATAATTCCGCCATGTTCAGATTTAGAACCTACCATAAAACCGGTAACATCTTGTAAGAAAACTAAAGGGATTTTTTTCTGATTACAGTTCGCTATAAAACGTGTTGCCTTGTCGGCAGAATCGTTATAGATCACTCCACCAAATTGCATTTCGCCTTTTTTAGTTTTTACTAACTTTCGTTGATTGGCAACAATACCAACAGCCCAACCATCAATACGACCGTAACCTGTAATAATTGTTTTTCCGTAACCTTCTTTATATTGCTCAAATTCAGAATTATCAACCAAACGATTGATAATTTCTAACATGTCGTATTGTGCATTTCTTTCTTTCGGAAGAATCCCAAAAATATCTTGTTCGTTTTCTTTTGGAGGAAAAGCTTCTTTACGGCTGTAGCCAGCTTTGTCGTAATCTCCAATTTTATCAACAACAAATTTTATTTTATCTAAAGCATCTTTGTCGTCTTTTGCTTTATAATCGGTAACACCAGAAATTTCGCAATGTGTTGTTGCGCCACCTAATGTTTCATTATCAATACTTTCGCCAATTGCAGCTTTTACTAAATAACTTCCTGCTAAGAAAATACTTCCTGTTTTGTCTACAATCATAGCTTCATCGCTCATAATTGGCAAATAAGCACCACCAGCAACACAGCTACCCATTATAGCAGAGATTTGGGTAATTCCCATACTGCTCATAATTGCATTGTTTCTGAAAATTCTTCCGAAGTGTTCTTTGTCCGGAAAAATTTCATCTTGTAATGGTAAATAAACACCAGCAGAATCTACTAAGTATATAATTGGTAATTTATTTTCTATTGATATTTCTTGTGCTCTTAAATTCTTTTTTCCTGTAATAGGAAACCAAGCGCCAGCTTTTACAGTGGCATCATTTGCAACAACAATACATTGTTTACCGCTAACATAACCTATTTTTACAACCACACCACCAGATGGGCATCCGCCGTGTTCTTTGTACATTTCTTCGCCAGCAAAAGCACCGATTTCTATCGATTTAGTATTGTCATCTAAAAGATATTCAATACGCTCTCTTGCGGTTAATTTCCCTTTTTCGTGATGCTTATCAATACGTTTTTGTCCGCCACCTAATTTTACTTTGGCAAAGCGTGTGCGTAAGTCTGATGCTAAAAGTTTATTGTGGTCTTCGTTTTTGTTGAAGTTAAGATCCATTTGTAAGTTATTTGTTTGCGATTGCTAAAGTAAGAAAAACAGTTTATACTACAAGTCGTTTAAGTGTAGGATTGAATGATGTTTTCTATGGTTTTTGCAATTTCGTTGTTTCTAGATTGTTTGTTTAAAATGCGTGGTTCGGCTACACGTTCTTTACAGTTTTTAATAGCGCAAGTTTCACAAGTAACACCTACCGTTTTTTTTGTAAAGGTGTCTTCTTTAAAAAACTGAATTTTTTTCTTTAAATGAGGTGAAAGTAACATCCCTATGTTTACACTTCGGTTGTTGTTATCTTTAAAAGGATCGGCAGTTGCGGCAGATAATACTAAGTATTCGTTTTTAGTGTTTTCGTAAGAGGAAATTTGTATTCCGTAAGAAGAGTTTTTATCTGTCGATTTTTCTAATTCTTTTATTGTTTCTATAGAAAGCCATCTTCTGCAATAATGTTCGTTGTTTCTATTGGCATGTGGTGCTTGTTGCTGTGTAATATGTAGTTCTTTAGATAGTTTAAAAAATTCTGAGTTTTCTTTATGTGTAAGCCGTAAAAAGAATAAATTTTTTATATTAAAATGCTTCGGTAAAATATTAGTTAATCGCTGATAAAACGTTTCGTCAGAGCAATTATAATTTTTAGTTATTTTATGTAACTGTAGCGGTTGCCATTCTTTTAATGAGAAAAAATGAGTTAAGTTTTTAATAAGATTTTCTTTCGGAATTATTAAAGCACCAGCAAAATAAGAGGCTATAAAATTATTTAAAACCTGATCGAAACTCTCGAATTTTATCCAAGGAAAAGTATATAAACGGTTTTCAATTTTTAAATAGTTATACGCTATTTCTTTGGCGTATATGAATGTTTTTTGAGCTTCGTTTACAGTGTCGTAAATTAATAATGTTTTGTTTTTAGGGATGTAAATAGTTCTTAATTCCGATAATTTTCGATGCTTAGAAAGTTCCTCGTTATTAATAGTATAACCATATTCGCTAACTAAAATATCTTCTAAATCTTTAGAGTTGATAGGTTTGTTTAGGTTTATGTGGTATGCTTTGGCAAAAGCGACAACATTGTTTTCTATATCTTCAAAATAATTATTATGCGCCTCTTGGTAAGAGCGTAATGAAGCTAAGAAGAAATTTTCTCGAGTTAAATTATAGTTCTGAGATATTTTTATAATCGTACTAATAAAGGCATTTACTTTAGCTGGAGCATTTGCTACAATATCTATTAAGTTGCTTTCTTTAATCCCGAATAAATCTAACGGAATTTCTTTTAAAATTTTAGATTGTAAAATCTCACCAATAGGAGCCAGATTTTTATCAAGTTTTAAAGAAACTAAATGATCATAAGCAACTTCTAACTTTTCTGAAAGAATAACAATTTTATCTGTTTTAGGATATTTCTTCCCCTTTTCAATCTCGTTTAAATAAGATTTTGATAAACCGGTAAGTTTAGCTAGCCCGAAAAGGGATAGTTTTTTGTCTGTACGTATTTGTTTTAGTTTTAATCCAAAAACAAGTCTAATATATTCTTCTTCCAAAATTTAAAATTAAAAGATTCGCAATTCAAAGGTATTAAAATTAGCGAATTAATAAAAACTAGAATATTTTATGTATTTAGCGAACGTTCGCTATTTATTTTCATTTATTTTTTATATCATTGAACTATCAATAAAAAAATAAGTGGTTATGAGTCAGGATGTTTTAGTAAAAGGAATTCAATATGTAGGTTTTAATGAGGCTAATTATAAAAGTGTTTTAACAGATGAGGCAAAACTGTTTTTAACTAATCTTCATGAAGAATTCAACAAAAAACGATTACAATTATTAGAGGAAAGAGAAATTGATCAGGCTTATTTTAATATGGGTAATTATCCTTCTTTTCCTTCAGAAACAAAAGCTATTAGAGAAGGTGATTGGGTGTGTGCAGAATTGCCTCACGATTTATTGGATAGAAGAGTTGAGATTACTGGGCCGGTAGATCGTAAAATGGTTATTAATGCTTTAAACTGTGGTGCTAAAACTTTTATGGCAGATTTTGAAGATAGTAATTCTCCTAATATCTTAAATAATTTAGAAGGTCAGATTAACTTAAGAGATGCAAACAATAAAGTAATCTCGTTTTATAATGAGAAAAAAAATAAAACATATTCATTAAATAATCAAACCGCAACGTTATTGGTAAGGCCAAGAGGCTTGCATTTAAATGAAAAACATTTTGTTATAGATGGACAAGAAATGTCTGGCTCTTTAGTTGATTTTGGATTGTATTTTTTTCATAATATTAAAACCTTGCAGGAGCAAAACTCAGCAACTTATTTTTATTTACCAAAATTAGAACATTATAAAGAAGCTCGTTGGTGGAACGATGTTTTTGTGTTCGCGCAAGACTATTTAAACATTCCGCAGAAAACAATAAAAGCAACGGTGTTGATTGAAACAATTACGGCTAGTTTTCAGTTAGATGAAATTATATATGAGTTAAAAGATCACATGGCTGGTTTAAACTGTGGTCGTTGGGATTATATTTTCTCATATATTAAAAAGTTTAGAAATCACAAAGGTTTTATGGTTCCTAATAGAGATCAGGTAACAATGAAAACTCCGTTTATGGAAGCGTATTCATTACGTGTAATTCAAACATGTCATAAACGAAAAGTACATGCAATGGGAGGTATGGCTGCTCAAATTCCGATTAAAAATGATGAAAAAGCTAATGACGCTGCCTTTGCGAAAGTATTTGTAGATAAGGAGCAAGAGGTGAGGAATGGGCACGATGGTACGTGGGTTGCACATCCAGGCTTGGTAAAAGTAGCAATGGATGTTTTTAATGAAAATATGACTACGAAAAACCAAATTCATGTTTCTAGAGATGATGTAAAAATTTCTGAAGCTGACTTAGTTGAAATGCCAAAAGGAACTATTACTGAAGAGGGAATTAGAAAAAATATAAATGTTGGGGTCTTATATATCGAAAGTTGGTTGCGCGGAAACGGAGCGGCAGCTTTGTATAATTTAATGGAAGATGCTGCTACTGCAGAAATTTCAAGAACTCAGGTTTGGTTGTGGTTACATCGTAATGTAAAGATTGAAGATGGTAGGAATTTTAATCTTTCGATGTATCAATCATTAAAGAAAGAAGAGTTAGAAAAAATTAAAGATTTAGTAGGCGAAAGTAATTTTATAAATGGAAAATTTACACTAGCAATTGAGCTGTTTGATGAATTAGTTGTATCAAAAGAATACAAAGAGTTTTTAACGCTTTCGGCATACAAACACATATAAAAAAAAGTGTCTCGCAACTACGGCAATAGTTTGCGAGACGGAATTATCAAAATCTAGAGAACTTTAATAATTAAAAACAAACTTATGAAAAATTTAGCGCAAGGAAGTTATAATTCGGCATTAGAAACCGTAAAACTTCTTAAGAAAAAATACGGTAGTACTTGGGATGCTATTACTTCTGAAAATGCAGCTAGAATGATTACACAAAATCGTTTTAAAACAGGTTTAGAAATTGCTAAATATACAGCAGGTATCATGAGAAAAGATATGGCTGAATATGATGCAGATTCATCAAAATATACCCAATCTTTAGGTTGTTGGCACGGATTTGTGGCGCAGCAAAAAATGATAGCAGTAAAAAAACACCATCAAACAACTAGTAAAAGATATTTGTATTTATCGGGTTGGATGGTAGCAGCGTTACGATCTGAATTTGGACCACTTCCTGATCAATCAATGCACGAAAAAACAGCTGTTTCTTCATTAATTAGTGAGATTTATGATTTTTTACGTCAAGCAGATGGAATTGAGTTAAATGATTTATTTAGAAGATTAGAAAACGGTGAAGACGTACAAGATAAAATAGATAATTTCGAAACTCATATTGTACCAATTATTGCAGATATTGATGCAGGTTTTGGTAACGAAGAAGCAACATACCTTTTGGCTAAAAAAATGATTGAAGCTGGAGCTTGTGCTATTCAAATCGAAAATCAGGTTTCTGATGCAAAACAATGTGGTCATCAAGACGGAAAAGTAACGGTTCCTCACGAAGATTTTATAGCGAAGTTAAATGCAATTAGATATGCATTTTTAGAATTAGGTGTAGAAGACGGAGTTATAGTGGCGCGTACCGATTCTGAAGGCGCAGGTTTAACTCAAAAATTACCAGTAAGTCAAGAACCTGGAGATTTAGCATCGCAATATTTAGCTTTTGTAGAAGCAGAAGAAATTGCAATTGACCAAGCTAAAGAGGATGATGTTTTATTGAAGAGAGATGGAAAATTAGTGCGTCCGGTAAGATTGGCTAACGGATTGTATAAATTTAAGGAAGGTTCTAATATTGATAGAGTTGTGTTAGATTGTGTTACGAGTTTACAAAATGGGGCAGATTTATTATGGATCGAAACGCCAACTCCGCATGTAGGACAAATTGCAAATATGGTTAATAAGGTAAAAGAAGTGGTACCTAATGCCAAATTAGTATATAATAATTCACCTTCTTTTAATTGGACTTTAAACTTCCGTAATCAAGTATATGATGCCATGTTTATTGATGGAAAAGATATGTCTTTTTATGATAAAAATAATTTAATGGATGTTATGTATGATGGCTCGGAATTATGTAGAATAGCGGATGAGAAAATCAGAACTTTTCAAGCAGATAGTGCGCGTGAAGCAGGTATTTTTCATCATTTAATAACTTTACCAACATATCATACAACAGCGCTTCACATGAATGATTTAACGGAAGGTTATTTTGGAGAGGACGGAATGTTAGCTTATGTAAAAGGAGTACAAAGGCAAGAAATTAGAAAAGGAGTTTCGTGTGTGAAGCATCAAAGAATGGCAGGTTCTAACCTAGGAGATGATCATAAAACCTTTTTTGCAGGTGATAATGCTTTAAAAGCAGGAGGAGAGAAAAATACGTCAAATCAGTTTGAAGTAAAACAAGTAGAAAAAAGAAAAATTAAAATGGCTGTTTAATAAATTAGAAATGTATAATTAGTTAATTATATATTTTATTTTGAAGTGAAAACTCCAGCGAAAGCTGGAGTTTTTTAATTATTTAGATGTAGTTCCATTTTAATATTGCAACGTTCGTATGGACAATTTTCTTCAACCGGAATTTCTATAAATCCATATTTTTTATAGATGTAAATAGCGTTTTCTAAGGCGGTATTAGAATATAAAATTAGGTTGTTTAATTGTAAATCAGTTTTAGCAAAATTTATACAATGCTTCATTAATTGTTGTCCGATTTTAAAACCTCTGTGTTTTGGTGAAACGGCCATTTTCGTTAACTCGAAAGTAGTTCCTTTAGGCATTAAGGCAACTGTACCAACAATTTCATCATTTAATTTTGCAAAAAATATATGTCCGCCTTTATTAATGATGTATTTAGTAGGGTTGCTTAAAACCTCTTCATCAAAAGGTTCAACAAAAAAAAAGGTTTTCAGCCATTCTATATTCAGGTCATAAAAATGAGCAGAATATTGAGTTTTAAAATTTTCTATTTCTATTGTATTCATTTTACAAAAGTATAAAATACTATTGTTTTAAAATATTGAAATTTACCTTGAAATTAATATCCATGGAAAATAAAATATAATTTAGTATCTTTGTGTAAGGTTTTAAACATATGAAAATGAAAAAAAATAAAATTATATATTACGTAGCAACAGGTTTATTGTCATTATTAATGTTGTTTTCTGCAGGAATGTATTTGTTTAATCATGAAGCAGTAATGCAGATGTTTACAAACTTCGGATACCCAACATATATTATTTATCCGTATGCAGCGGCAAAAATATTAGGGCTAGTTGCTATTTGGTTTGTAGCAAATAAAACAATTAAAGAATGGGCGTATGCAGGTTTTTTCTTTGCATTTATACTTGCTTTTTTTGCACATGTTATGATTGGTGATGGTGAGCAAACAGCGGCATTGGTTGCAATGATTTTATTAATAATTTCATACGTGTATAGTAAAAAAATATAAAGACAAATGGCAAGTAAAGTATCTTCAGAAACCATATTAACAACTAATAATTATTTTGCAGAGGCAACTATGCGAAATTATAAGGCGGTAATTGATGTGCCAACAAATAAAGGAGGTAATGATAAAGGACCAACGCCTGTAGAGTATTTATTAACAGCAATTGGAAGCTGTGTCTCAATTACATTACGAATGTATGCAGAGCGTAAAAACTGGGATGTTGGTAAAATAACTGTGAATGTAACTCAGAAAGAAGAGTTAACATCCGAAGGAATTAAAAAAACACTAACAGAAGAAATATCTTTTGAAAAAGAAGTTACAGAGATGCAAAGAATTAAGTTGTTAGAAATGGCAGCGAAATGTCCTGTTGCAAAAATGGTAAAAGGAGCAACTCCTATAACATCAAAAATAATATAAGAATGAAAAAAATAATAGCATTTGCAGGAAGCAATAGTAAGAAATCAATTAATAAAGAATTAGCAATTTATGCTGCTAGTTTAGTTGATGGGGCAGAAATAAATGTCTTAGATTTAAATAACTTTAGTTTACCTGTGTATGGAATCGATGAAGAGAATGTAAATGGAATACCGAAGAATGCTCAGAAGTTTTTTGATTTAATTCAAGATGCAGACGGAATTATCTTATCGTTAGCAGAACATAATGGGAATTTTACCGTGGCATTTAAAAATATGTATGATTGGATGTCTCGTATTAATTCGAAATTATGGAATAACATTCCGATGTTATTAATGGCAGCATCTCCAGGAGCAAGAGGTGGAGCATCTGCTTTATTAATAGCTAAAAACGGATTTCCACATTTGGGTGGAAACATAGTTGCAGATTTCTCTTTACCTAGTTTCTTTGATAATTTTAAAGAGAATACTATTGTTGATGAAGCTTTAAAACATCAATTAGAAAAAGCTGTTTTAATATTTAAAAAATCATTGTTATAAATTACGTGAACTGATTTTATATTCCTTGGAATTTAAAAGTGTTTTTGTGTAAATTTGTATTAATTAAAGAAATAAAAAATGAAGATTGTTATATACGGAAGAAAAGGACACGCCCACACGGTAGCTTTTAAAAACTATTTACGAATGGCAGATATTCCATTTGAATATAAGGATGTAGCAACTGATGAAAAAGCCAAACAGCATACAAAAGAATTATATGATGGCGTTTTAAAATACCCAACATTATTTATTAATGATGAGGTGTATTTAACACCAACTTCTGATGATTTTAATAAAATATTAAAGGAAGCTAGCCTAAAAGGTTAAGCTGACTTTATACTAATTACGATTAATTAAAAATGGGAGATATTTCTAAAGACATAAAATCTAAATTTCCAAGTAATAAAGTAAAAGCATTAATAAATATTAAATATACTGCAAATTGGTTAAGTAGTAACGAAAATGAATTTTTTAAACCTTACGGAATTTCACCGCAGCAATTTAATATTCTAAGAATTTTACGAGGAGCAGGAGAAGCTATAAAAGTACAGGTTATTAAAGACCGAATGATAGAGCGTGCTCCTAACGCAACTCGTTTAATGGATAAGTTATGCGAAAAAAAATTTATAGAAAGAATTCGTTGTGAACATGACAGGAGGGTAGTTTATATTAATATTTCTAAACAAGGATTAGAATTATTAACTACAATTGATAAATCATTAAATTTAGATTATTTAGGTAATTTAACCGAAAAAGAAGCTGCTCAACTAAGTGACTTATTAGATAAAATAAGATAATATATTTAGTAGTTAATATATTGAAATTGAATAATTATGTAAAAGTATTTTCCATGGAGATTATTTAGTGTTAAATCAATATAAAATGAAGAAACTAAAAACAATACAACATAAAGTAGCGAGTCCTTTAGTTAACATGGGGCCAATAAAACTGCGACAACCATTGCCAACAGAAGGGATCGAAAATGTAGATCCTTTTTTATTATTACACCATTACGGACCGTATGCAATTAGTGAATTTAACAATCCGTTTGATTTACCACCGCATCCACATCGTGGTTTTGAACCTATTACATTGTTATTTAAAGGCGAGCAATTACATAGAGATTCTTTAGGAAATGAAATGATTGTAAAAGCGGGAGATGTACAATGGACAACTGCTGGAAGAGGAATAATTCATGGAGAAGGACCATCAAAAGAATTTATTAAAAAAGGAGGTGATTTAGAAGGAATCCAATTGTGGTTAAACTTACCAGCGTCAAAAAAAATGATGCCAGCTAATTATCAACATTTAAAAAGTGAATATATCCCTGTAATTGAAAACGATGATGAAACTATTCAGTTAAAAGTTATTGCCGGAGAGCAGGCTAGTAAAAAAGGTGTGATAAAAACGCAAACAGCAGTGAATGTTTTTACGTTAAAAGCTAAAGAATCAGGAAGTGTAGAAATTAATATTCCTGAAGATCATCAGTCGTTAGTTTATTTATTAGATGGGGAAATTCTGATAAATGAATCAACAATATTAAAAAAAGGAGAAATACAAATGGTTGTTTTTAATAAAGACGGAAACTTAATAAAAATTGAAGCAAAAGGTACATCCAACTTGTTGGTACTTTCAGGAGCGCCTATTAAAGAAAAAATAACGCAATACGGACCTTATGTAATGAACACGCAAACCGAAATTATGGAAGCTATGCGTGATTATCAAAAAGGAAAGATGGGTTATTTATATTAATATTTTAGAAAATACTTTTGGTTCTAACAAACACCATTATATACTTTATGAACGCGATAAATATTTAAAACGATGAAAAAAATAATTCACAAAGCAGCCTCTAGAGGTTATGCAGATCATGGTTGGTTAAAGTCTAATCACACGTTTAGTTTTGGAAGTTATCAGGATTTTGAAAGAATGAATTTCGGAATGCTCCGTGTTTTAAATGATGATATTGTACAACCAAAAATGGGCTTTGGTACCCATCCTCATAAGAACATGGAGATTATTTCTATTCCAATTTCAGGTGCATTGTCTCATAAAGATAGTATGAATAACAAGCGTTCGATAGAAGTAGGAGAAGTGCAGGTGATGAGTGCCGGAACAGGAGTAACACATTCTGAATTTAATGATAGTAAAACAGATGAAGTTAATTTTTTACAACTTTGGATTATTCCAGAAATAGAAAATGTAACACCATATTACAATCAAAAAATGTTTGATGCTTCCGGAAGAAAAAATAAATTTCAAACATTAGTATCGCCAAGAAATAAGCAAATAGCAAACTCTTTACCTATAAATCAACAAGGATATTTAGCAATGATTGATTTAGATAAAGGTATAGAAGTTACCTATGAATTAAAAAATGCAGATTATTTTTTCTTAATAGGCGGATCTATTGATATAGAAAATGACACGCTAGAAACAAGAGATGCAATAGGTATTTATGATGTAGATGTCGTAACTATTACTGGTAACAAAAACAGTAAATTATTGGTTATTGATGTACCCATGAATATGTAATAATAATTGAATTTATTTATTCAAAAACCTTAGTTCTCTTTTAAGATCTCTTTAGCAGAAGAAAAGAGGTATAAATATATTAGTTTAATATATCCGTTATAATTTATCTTCCTTAATAGATCTTAATATGATAGGATTTATTTATTAATATTTTATGATTTTGTAATTAGTTGTTTTACTTTTTAAGTTCAAAAAATAAACATATATTGCAAAGTATTATGCATGCATAATACTTTTAAACATTCAATTCATGAAATACAAACATATATTTGAGCCATTAGATTTAGGTTTTACAATCTTAAAAAATCGAATTTTAATGGGATCTATGCACACTGGTTTAGAGGAAGAAAAAAACGGAACTGAGAGAATTGCAGCATATTATGCAGAACGTGCTAGAGGAGGAGTAGGATTAATTATTACAGGTGGAATATCACCAAATATTCAAGGTTGGACAGCGCCATTTTCTGCTCGAATGAGCACAAAAAAACATGCAAGAGAACATAAAGTCGTTACAGATGCAGTGCATAAAGAAGGTGGTAAAATTTGCATGCAAATTTTACACTCAGGTCGTTATGGCTATCACCCATTAACAGTAGCACCATCAAAAATACAAGCACCAATTAATCCGTTTAAACCGTTTGCTTTAAAACAATCGGGAATTCGAAGAACGGTTAAAGATTTTGTGAACTGTGCAAAACTATCACAAGAAGCTGGTTATGACGGAGTAGAAATTATGGGTTCAGAAGGTTATTTAATTAATCAATTTATTGTAAAAAGAACCAATAAAAGAACCGATAACTATGGAGGTAGTTACGAGAACAGAATTCGTTTAGCAGTTGAAATCGTTGAGAAAATTCGTAAAAGTGTAGGTGAAAATTTTATTATCATTTACCGATTATCAATGTTAGATTTGGTAGAACAAGGAAGTTCATGGGAAGAAGTTGTTCAGTTAGGTAAAGAGATTGAAAAAGCAGGAGCCACTATAATAAATACAGGTATTGGTTGGCACGAAGCACGAATTCCTACCATTGCAACATCGGTACCAAGAGCAGCGTTTACTTGGGTAACACAAAAAATGAAAGAAGAATTATCAATTCCGTTGATAACTTCTAACCGTATAAACATGCCAGAAACGGCAGAGAAAGTATTAGCAGAAGGACATGCAGATATGGTTTCTATGGCGCGTCCGTTTTTAGCAGATCCTGAATGGGTAAATAAAGCGAGAGAAGAAAAGGATGATGAAATAAATACCTGTATTGCTTGTAATCAAGCGTGTTTAGATCATGCTTTTCAGAAAAAAGTAGCTAGCTGTTTGGTAAATCCGAGAGCTTGTCATGAAACAGAATTCAATTATAATCCAGCAGAAAAAAAGAAAACAATCGCAGTTGTAGGAGCAGGACCTGCAGGTTTGGCAGCGTCAACCATTGCTGCTCAAAGAGGACATGATGTAACACTTTTTGATGCTGATAAAGAAACTGGAGGTCAGTTTAATATCGCAAAACAAATTCCGGGTAAAGAAGAGTTTTATGAAACAATCCGTTATTTTAATAAGCAATTAGAACTGCATAATGTAACTGTAAAATTAAATACAAGGGTATCTGCAGATGATTTAGAAAAAGGTAATTTTGATGAGGTTGTAATTGCAACAGGAATAAAACCTAGAGAGTTAAAAATTAACGGAATTGATCATGAGAAAGTATTAAGTTATATTGATGTCGTTAAATTAAAAAAATCAGTAGGCAAAAGAGTTGCCGTTATTGGTGCAGGAGGAATTGGGTTTGATGTATCAGAATACTTAGCACACGAAGGAGAAAGCACTGCTTTAAATATTGATGCTTGGTTAAAAGAATGGGGAATCGATAAAACTCTTACCGCAAGAAGTGGAATAGAAGGTGTTAAAGCAGCAATACATCCATCACCAAGAGAAATTTTTATGTTCAAACGAAGTAAGGGTAAGTTTGGTGCAAATCTTGGAAAAACAACAGGTTGGATTCATCGTGCAACTTTAAAAAAGAAAAAAGTACAATTTATTAATGAAGTGCAATACACTAAGATTGATGATGAAGGATTGCATTACACTCAAAATGAAGAACAAAAAGTATTAGCAGTTGATCATGTAATTATTTGTGCAGGTCAAGTTCCGTTAAAAGAATTACTAGAGCCTCTAGAGGCCAAAGGAATAAAAACCCATGTAATTGGAGGTGCAGATTTCGCATCAGAGTTAGACGCTAAAAGAGCTATAAATCAGGGTAGTAGGTTGGCTGCAGAAATATAGCAACAAGTAAAATTAAAATATTAAGAATCCTACATCAAGTAGGATTTTTTTGTTGCATAATTAAACAGTATTTTTAGCAAACTAATCAGAAAAAACAAACATGAAATCATTCACAATAAAAGAAATTAACTCATTATTAAAGGGGGAATTAATCGGAGATTGTTCCGAAGAAATTACCGCTCCAGAGCAAATTGAAAAAGCAAAAAAAGGTCAAATTACTTTTATTGGAAATAAGAAATTTGCTCGTTTATGGGATAGTTCTAACGCTAGTGCCGCAATTATTGATGCTAAAATAGAAATTGAACCAGGAGTTGATAAAGCATTTATAAAAGTAACAAATGCGGATCTAGCAATGGCAACATTATTAGAAGTATTTCAAGAAGATGGTCCTCATTTTGAAACTGATATTCATCCAACGGCAGTAATTGATAAAACAGCAAAAATTGGTGTAGGTTCTAAGGTTGGTGCTAACACATATGTTGGTAAAAATGTGGTTATATCAGAAGGCGTTATTTTGTATCCGAATGTTTCAGTTTTTGATGATACTACTATTGGTAGTAATACAATCGTTTGGTCGGGTACCGTAATCAGAGAGCGAAGTGTAATTGGTAATGATTGTATTTTTCACGCAAATGTAAGTATTGGAGCAGACGGATTTGGTTACAGACCAAGTGAAAAAGGTTTAACTAAGATTCCACATATAGGAAATGTTATTATCGGAAATCAAGTAGAAATAGGAGCAAATTCTTGTGTAGATAGAGGTAAGTTTAGTTCTACTATATTAGGAGATGGATGTAAGATTGATAATTTAGTGCAAATCGGTCATAACTCTGTGTTAGGTAGATTTTGCATCATGGCAGGAAATAGCGGTTTAGCAGGTTCGGTAACATTAGGTGATGGCGTTGTTATTGGAGGAAGTGCTTCAATAAAAGATCATACAACAATTCATTCAGGTGCAAAGGTAGGAGCAGGATCAGGAGTTATTGCAGATGTTGCCGCAGGAAAAACAGTAGTTGGTTATCCTGCAACAGATGCTCGTGAAATGATGAAACAATGGGTTGCTTTACGTAAGTTAGCAAGAAGTTAAAAAATAAATTTACTTTTAAAAATCTTACTTCTGGTAAGATTTTTTTATGCGAATTATTTAAAGAGAAAATAAATGTCGATATTTGCAGTTCACATTTTTTATAAAGAGTAAATTATGGCAATGAATAAAAATACTGTCCTAGCTTGGGCAACGTTTATAATGATTTTAATAGGTCTTTTACTAGTAGGTTTAGGGGCTTTTAGATATGATGAAGTAGCTGGCTATGGATTTGCAGCAGTAGGTTTAGGTTTCTTTGCAAATGCATGGGTTTTTAATGCATTAAAAGGAAGAGTTTAATTAATAAAAAACAATAAAATGTCAGACGATAAGAAGGTCATTTTTTCAATGAATAAGGTTTCAAAGACCTATCAAAGTACTAATAAACAAGTTTTAAAAGATATTTATTTAAGCTTCTTCTACGGAGCCAAAATTGGTATTTTAGGTTTGAACGGATCGGGTAAATCTACCTTATTAAAAATCATCGCAGGAGTTGAGAAAAATTTCCAAGGAGATGTAACTTTTTCACCAGGATATAAAGTTGGTTATTTAGAGCAAGAGCCTAAATTAGATGATAGTAAAACAGTTATCGAAATCGTAAAAGAGGGAGTTGCTGAAACGGTGGCTATTTTAGAAGAATACAATAAAATCAACGATATGTTTGGTTTAGAAGAAGTGTATTCTGATGCAGATAAGATGGATAAGTTAATGGCGCAACAAGCAGAGCTTCAAGATAAAATTGATGCTTCGAATGCTTGGGAACTAGACACCAAACTAGAAATTGCCATGGACGCATTGCGCACTCCAGATGGTGATACACCAATTAAAAACTTATCAGGAGGGGAAAGAAGAAGAGTTGCTTTATGTAGACTTTTATTACAAGAACCTGAAATTTTATTGTTAGATGAACCAACAAACCACTTAGATGCAGAATCTGTTCACTGGTTAGAGCATCATTTAGCACAATATAAAGGAACTGTAATTGCGGTAACGCACGATAGATATTTCTTAGATAACGTTGCAGGTTGGATTTTAGAATTAGACAGAGGTGAAGGAATTCCTTGGAAAGGGAATTACTCTTCTTGGTTAGATCAAAAATCTTCAAGAATGGCACAAGAAAGCAAAACAGCTTCTAAGCGTCAAAAAACATTAGAACGAGAATTAGAATGGGTTCGTCAAGGAGCAAAAGGTCGTCAAACAAAGCAAAAAGCGCGTTTGAAGAACTATGATAAATTGATGAGTCAAGATCAGAAACAAACTGATGAGAAATTAGAAATCTACATTCCTAACGGACCTCGTTTAGGAACCAATGTAATTGAAGCGAGTGGAGTTTCGAAAGCGTTTGGAGATAAATTATTATATGATAATTTAGAATTTAATCTTCCGCAAGCTGGAATTGTTGGAATTATTGGACCAAACGGTGCTGGTAAAACCACCATTTTTAAAATGATTATGGGAGAAGAAACTCCTGATGGCGGAAACTTTAAAGTAGGTGAAACAGCTAAGATTGCTTATGTAGATCAGGCACACTCTAATATCGATCAAGATAAATCTATTTGGGAAAACTTTTCTGAAGGTCAAGATTTAGTAATGATGGGCGGTAAGCAAGTAAATTCTAGAGCTTATTTAAGTCGTTTTAATTTCGGTGGAAGTGAGCAAAATAAAAAGGTTTCTACACTTTCTGGTGGTGAGCGTAATCGTTTGCATTTAGCGATGACTTTAAAAGAAGAAGGAAACGTTTTATTATTAGATGAGCCAACAAACGATTTAGATGTAAATACTTTAAGAGCCTTAGAAGAAGGTTTAGAGAATTTTGCTGGTTGTGCGGTTGTTATTAGTCACGATAGGTGGTTTTTAGACAGAATTTGTACACACATTTTAGCTTTTGAAGGAAACAGTGAAGTATATTTCTTTGAAGGTGGTTTCTCTGAATATGAAGAAAATAAGAAGAAACGTTTAGGAGGAGATTTAATGCCGAAACGTATTAAATATAGAAAGCTAATTAGATAATTACTTACTATATTTTATTATAAAAAACAAAAACTCGAAGCTAGCATACTTCGAGTTTTTTCTTTCCTTTTCATTTAACAATTCTCCCACCAATAATAAAAACTGTTTAGTAGATAGTTTTTCATAGTTTGTGTTTTATGTTAAAGAATTGTTAACTACAATAAATGTGCCAAAAAATAACAATATTTATTACAAATACATAAAAAGTTTATAAATAGTGTTTATTTTTAACATTTAAGAAGTGTATTTTGTATTGTTGCTAAAGGTTTTAAACTAAGAGTAAGTGCTCTATTTAATATTTTAAAATAGTTTTATTAAAAATGATAAAGAAAAAGTATCAAAATAGTATAAAGATTTTAAGTGTTTTATTACTATTATTAATAGGAGTAAATTTTTATATATCAACTAAGGTAGAAAAATTTCTTTTAAAAAAATCGATTGAAAATAAAATTACATTTACAGGTAATGTATCAACAAATGTATTGCTTGGTAATGTATCAGTAAACAATATTGTAATTAAAAAGGATAGTTTAGAGGTAGAAGTAGAAAGTGTATTATTAAAAGGTTTTTCATATTACTCATATTTTAAAAACAAAAAAATATCAGCAGATTTAGTACAGTTAAATACATTAGAACTTGAAGGAAAACTATTAAAAGATATTGTAAATAAATCAACAAAAGGCAGTACTAAAACGAATGCGACAGAAATAGAAATAGGTGCTGTAGAAGTAAATGGTTTAAAAGTAGATGTTATTGATTTAAAGAATAATTTTCTTAAAGTAGAGGAAGTTGTATTAAAAGTTACGGAAGTTAAATATGATGCATCTCTAAAAAACGCTATTCCTTTTTTGTATAAAGAAATGTTTGTGTCTGTAAATAATTTTGAAAGAAAAACTTCAGAAACGCAAGCTTTTAAAATAGGTAATTTATCTTTTGAAAATTCAAAACTTACAATTGATAGTCTAGAAATAGTACCGTTAAAATCTAGAAAAAATTATATATACCATGTTGCTTATGAAACAGACTTATTAAGTCTTTTTATAAAAAAAATTAATATACCTGAATTAAAAGTTATTAATAAAGAGAAATTATTTTTTGAAGCAAAACAGTTATTTATAGATGAAGGTGATTTTAATGTATACTTAAATGGAACAGTTTTAGAGGATGCAAATGAACGAAAAGACTTATACAGTAAAAGTTTACGAGAGTTGCCGCTTGAACTTAAATTAGACACGGTAAAAATTAGTAATAGTAAAATTGTATATGAAGAGTTAGCGGATGTTGAAAGAAAAGCCGGACTTATTAGTTTTCATAAAATAAATGCAACTATAAGTAACTTATTAAACATAAAAGTAAAAGATAGTTTTCCTACAACTAAAGTAATAATAAACTGTAGTTTTATGAATACATCTCCTTTAGAAATTGATTGGAGGTTTAATGTAGGTAGTTTAAATGATGCTTTTCAAATTAAAGGAAAGTTAGGAGCAGTGTATTCAGATAAAATAAATTCATTTATAAAACCAAATTTAAATGTAGAGTTAGATGGAGAAATTTCAAAATTATTTTTTAATTTCTATGGAAATGATACTGAATCTAATGGAGATTTTGCAATTCAGTATAAAGGATTAAAAGTAAAAGTATTAAATAAAGATAGACAAATAAAAAAATTAGTGTCTTGGATTACTAGTTTAATAGTGAAAAACTCCTCTAAAGATGGTATAGAAAAAGTGAAAATTTTAAAACTTGAGCGAAATAAAACTCGTTCTTTTTGGAACTTTTTATGGGAGAATATTAAAGAGTCTTTGAAGAAAATTTTACTATAAAAAAACCTCACCAAATAGGTGAGGTTTTTTTATAGTAAAATTTATATTTTTTCTTTCTAACTATGAAAAGCAGCGTTATGTGCTAAATCTCCAGCACAACTATTACATTTACCAGCGGCATCTCCACCTCCTGCACATCCATTAGCACAAGTATAGTGGTATTGGCCAGCAGCGTTTGGTCCGGCAGCTGTTGGTGCTACAGGAGTAGATATTGGTGTTGTAACGGGTGTTTGTGATGTGTTATGAAAAGCTTGGTTATGAGCAAGCGCTGTGTTACAAACCGGGCAAGCACCTTGAGCGCTTGAGCTTCCTCCTTTACATTTCTTAGGGCATATATAATGTGCACCACCTACAACATTAGTAGCGGAATTATTCATGCTTGGAAGTACAGGAACAGGACGTTCGTTAAAAGGAACGTTTAAAGGATGTGTAGCAGCTTTTTTTTCTTCCGTTTTACAAGAATAAAAACATACTACTAACAATGCGAATATAGGGATCAATTTTTTCATCCTCAAAGATAAAAAAAAAAACCTCGCCTAATAAATAGGAGAGGTTTCATTTATATAAACTTTAAGAGTTTTATAAGTGAATTACTTCATCATAAGCATCAGCAACAGCTTCCATCACTGCTTCACTCATTGTTGGGTGTGGGTGGATAGTTTTTAATACTTCATGACCTGTAGTTTCTAATTTACGGCCTAAAACAGCTTCAGCAATCATATCGGTAACACCAGCACCAATCATATGGCAACCTAACCATTCACCATACTTAGCATCAAAAATTACTTTTACAAAACCATCAGGAGTTCCAGCTGCAGTAGCTTTACCAGAGGCAGAGAAAGGAAATTTACCAACTTTTAATTCGTAACCAGCTTCTTTTGCTTGCTCTTCTGTGAATCCAACAGAAGCAATTTCTGGAGTAGCGTATGTACAACCAGGAATGTTTCCGTAATCGATAGCTTCAGTATGTACACCAGCTAATTTTTCAACCAAAGTAATTCCTTCGGCAGAAGCAACGTGTGCTAATGCAGGTCCAGGAGTAACATCTCCAATAGCATAATAACCCGGAATGTTAGTTTGATACCAGTCGTTTACTAAAATTTTATCTCTATCAGTTATAATACCAACATCTTCTAAACCGATGTTTTCAATATTCGTTTTAATTCCAACAGCCGATAATAAAATATCTGCTTCTAAAGTTACTTCTCCTTTTTTAGTTTTAACGGTCGCTTTTACGCCGTCACCAGAAGTATCAACAGATTCTACAGAAGAACTTGTCATTACTTTAATTCCAGCTTTTTTGAAAGAACGTTCCATTTGCTTAGAAACATCTTTATCTTCAACAGGAACAATATTTGGCATAAACTCTACAACAGTAACCTCAGTTCCCATTGAGTTGTAAAAATGCGCAAATTCAACACCAATAGCACCAGAACCTACAACTATCATAGATTTTGGTTGGCTTGGTAAGCTCATTGCTTCACGATATCCAATTACTTTTTTACCATCTTGTGGTAAATTAGGTAATACTCTAGAGCGAGCACCAGTAGCGATAATAATATTATCAGCGCTATATTCAGTTATAGTTCCGTCTTCGGCAGTAACATCAACTTTTTTACCAGTTTTAATTTTACCAAAACCGTTAATAATATCAATTTTGTTTTTCTTCATTAAAAAAGAAACACCTTTACTCATTCCTTCAGCAACACCACGACTACGTTTAATAACAGCTTCGAAATCTTTATCGATTGCTTCTGCCTTTAAACCATATTGGTCTACATGTTTTAAATAATCATAAACCTGAGCAGATTTTAACAATGCTTTTGTAGGAATACATCCCCAGTTTAAGCAAATTCCACCTAAGCTTTCTTTTTCAATTACTCCAACCTTAAATCCTAATTGAGATGCTCTAATAGCAGTTACATAACCTCCAGGACCACTTCCGATTATTAATACGTCGTATTTCATGTCGTTTATTTTTACTTGTTGTTTGTTTATTCGTTTTTATTTATGTCATCTCGAGTGATTTTATTTTTAAAATCATATCGATAAGTTGGGCGTTCGAGCGGGCTTTCACTACTCGCTTTTTTAGTTTTGTTCTCGATACAAATTTATTCATTCTTCATAAATTTACTCGAACTGACAACTAAAAAGAGCTCAAACACACCGTTCAATCCCTAACGCGTGTACTTGTTAATTATCTACATTCTTTCAGGAACCTGAATTCCTAATAAGTTAAATGCTGATTTTATAGTATCGGCTACCTTTTTAGATAACTGAACTCTAAATACTTTTTTATCTTGATTTTCTTCTCCTAAAATATGCACGTTTTGGTAAAAAGAATTAAACTCTTTTACCAGCTCATACGTGTAATTAGCAATCACTGCAGGTGAATAATTTTTTGCAGCTTGCTGAATTATTTCAGGATATAATTCTAATTGTTTTATTAATTCTTTTTCTTTAGGGTGTAATTCTATCTCGGCTGCGCTCGATATGACATTGTAGTCGAAATCTGCTTTTCTTAAAATAGATTGAATTCTAGCATACGTATATTGAATAAAAGGTCCTGTATTTCCTTGAAAATCTACCGATGCTTTTGGGTCAAACAAAATACGCTTTTTAGGATCTACTTTTAAAATAAAATATTTTAAAGCACCTAAACCTATAATTCTATATAACTCTTCTTTTTCTTCGTTAGAATACCCTTCTAACTTTCCTAATTCTTGCGAAATAGTTCTTGCTGTTCCAGTCATTTCATCCATCAAGTCATCAGCATCTACAACAGTTCCTTCACGAGATTTCATTTTTCCAGAAGGTAAATCAACCATTCCGTAACTTAAATGATGTAACTGTTCTGCCCAAGAGTATCCTAATTTTTTTAAGATTAAGAACAATACTTTAAAGTGATAATCCTGTTCGTTACCAACTGTGTATACCATTCCGCCAACATCAGGCATGTCTTTAGAACGCTGAATAGCGGTACCAATATCTTGAGTCATGTAAACTGCTGTTCCGTCTGAACGCAATACTAATTTTTCATCTAAACCATCATCTGTTAAATCGCACCAAACAGAACCGTCTTCTTTTTTAAAGAAAACACCACTTTTTAATCCTTCATCGATAACATCTTTACCTAAAAGATACGTGTTACTTTCGTAGTATAATTTATCAAAATTAACTCCGATGTTTTTATAAGTAACGTCAAAACCTTTATAAACCCAAGAGTTCATTGTTTCCCAAAGAGTAACAACTTGTTCGTCACCAGCTTCCCATTTACGTAACATTTGTTGTGCTTCAATAAATAAAGGTGCTTGTTTTTTAGCATCATCTTCAGAAATTCCTGAAGCAACTAAAGTTGCTATTTCTTTTTTATATTCTTGATCGAACTTTACGTAGTAATTACCAACTAATTTATCACCTTTTAATCCGGTAGACTCAGGAGTTTCTCCGTTTCCGAACTTCTCCCAAGCCAACATCGATTTACAAATATGAATTCCGCGATCGTTTATAATTTGTGTTTTGTATACTTTTTTACCTGATGCTTTTAAAATTTCAGCAACCGAATATCCTAATAATACATTACGAACATGCCCTAGGTGTAAAGGTTTGTTGGTGTTTGGTGATGAATATTCTACCATACGAGAAGAGTCATCCGCCGAAGGCGAAACAAATCCGTAAGTAGTATCTGTAGCTATTTTATTAAAGAAATCAGTATAAAAACTATTTTCAATTACTAAGTTTAAGAAACCTTTTACCACATTAAAATTAGTAATTTCAGTAACGTTTTCAACTAAATAAGCGCCTAAATCGTTACCTATTTGAACAGGGTTTCCTTTTTTATACCTTAAAAGAGGAAAAACCACCACGGTGATATCTCCTTCAAAATCTTTACGAGTTGCTTGAAATTCTACTGTAGGAATTTCTATATTATATAAGGCTAAAAATCCTTCTTTTACTTTGGTTTCTATTAAGGTTTGTATGCTCATTAGTTGTTGAAAATTGAAGTGCAAAATTACATAATTTATTTGGATGATATTTAAACTGATTATAACAATTTATATGGTTAGTTTTGCAGTAAGTTTTGTCTTTAATATTTCTGAATATTATTTCAGGTAATTATTTGTTAATTAACAGTATCGAAACTTCTTCTTAAAATAAAAATTATGGATAAAGATTTAGAGAATTTAGAAAAATTAGCAGCAGACGTAGAAAAGCAAAATAAAAAATACTTTGCCACCATAAAAAAGCGAGTACCTAAAAATTTTGATGTTGTAGTACAAGATATACATGAGAAGGAATTTGCAAAAACAGATTGTTTAGATTGTGGTAATTGTTGTAAAACTACAAGTCCGATTTTCACTGATAAAGATACAGAGCGTATTTCTAAGCATTTAAAAATGAAGGTTCGTGATTTTGAAGCGCAATATTTAGAGCGTGATTCTGATAATTTTATGGTGTTAAAAACAGCGCCCTGTTCATTTTTAGATGAAAGTGATAATTCATGTTTTATTTATGATGTGCGTCCGAAAGCATGTTCAGAGTATCCACATACAAACCGTAAGAAATTTATTCAAATAGCAGATTTAACAATAGCAAATACAGCTATTTGCCCTGCAACATATAGAATTGTTGAAGAACTTAAAAAACGTTTACCAGTTAGATCTAACGAGAAAATAAAAAGATTAGGTTAGTATTTTTTTCTTATTTTTAGAAAAATATTTTAACATTGGAAACCCTTATTCATTATTTTGAGACGATACCGTCTAGTCATCGAAGTTTAATTTTAGTTGGCGGAATTACTTTTTTCTGGTTATTAGAAGGAGCGATTCCTTTATTTGGATTTAAATATAGTAAGTGGAAACACGCTTTTCCTAATTTGTTTTTTACAGCAACTACCATTGTAATTAATTTTGCGCTTGCTTTTTTGTTGCTAAAAACTGCAGACTGGGTACAAGTAAATAATTTCGGATTGATTAATTGGTTGCCAGAAATTCCTTTATGGCTATATGTAGTTTTAGGCGTATTGTTTTTAGATTTTTTCGGAGCATATTTAGCACATTTAACCGAACATAAGATTCCAAAACTTTGGATGGTGCATTTGGTACATCATACCGATCATGAGGTGGATACAACTACGGCGAACCGTCATCATCCTTTAGAAAGTGTAATTCGTTTTAGTTTTACTTTGGTTGGTGTTTTCTTGGTAGGAACCCCAATAGCAATTATAATGTTATATCAATCAATGTCGTTAATTTTTACACAGTTAACACACGCAAATATAAAGATGCCAAAAAAGCTTGATAAAATATTGAGTTATATTATTGTATCACCTGATATGCATAAGATTCATCATCATAATATGTTGCCTTATACCGATTCTAATTACGGGAATATTTTTTCTATTTGGGATCGCTTATTCGGAACATATATGGAATTCGATAGAGAGAAAATTGTATATGGAGTAGATACTTTTCCAGATGCTGAAAAAAATGCCAGTTTAAAAGAGTTATTAAAACAACCTTTTGCAGGTTATAGGAAACCTACTAATTTAGAAGAATTAAAATAGATAAAAAAAAGAGCTTATATGGCTCTTTTTTTGTTTATCAAATCTAAAATATATTTTCCACGAGCTTTACAACCTTTACTTTCATGAATAATTTTAGTTCTTATTAAGTGTTGTAATTCGGTATGGACCCAATCTTTTTGTAATCCGAATAAATATAAAAAATTCATAGTATAAGCACGTACCGCTATTTTTTGATCGGTAATCAACCAATCAAAGCCGACTTCAATAATTGTATCTATATGCTTTTGTGTTACTATAATTTGTGTTTCGTTTTCCTTTTTAGAAGTATATGCGTTTGCCAAATGTTCACAAATTTTAGCACAAGGTCGCACAGCACTATCATAATATACTCTCGATATATTATCAACAAAATTAGTAACGTAAGGATGTATATATTCAATTCCGTGATGCGTACAAATCCATTCCAACACCCAAGCGGCCTTAATAGATATTTTATTATTTACATCAAAAGTTAAATCAACTAATTGTTTTATTAAATTTGGTTGCGCCAGTACAATATTAGCAGCCTTATTTCTGTTTACCCTAGCAGGATTTTTCATATCATTTAAAACAGAAATTAAAAAATCAATACTCATATTGGTACGGTTTGTGTATTTTTGGTTTTAGTAAATCATCAAATTAAGTAAAAAAATTATCAATGCTAAATATAAAGAGGATATTTTCAACAGTTATTTTATTATCAGTTTTTTTTGTGGTTTCTGTAGAAGCTCAGAAATTAAATAAATTAGATGTGAACGGAAAAAGAACTGGGGTTTGGAAAAAGAATTATGATAATGGGAAAATTCGTTATTCAGGTACTTTTAAAAACGGAAAAGAAATAGGAGTTTTTAAATTTTACAATATCACATCATCTACCATACCAACAATTATAAAAACGTTTGTTAATGATACAGCAGATGTTAAATTTTACAATCAATTAGGTAAACTAAAAAGCGAGGGTAAAATGATAGGTAAAAAGCGTATTGGTAAATGGGTTTATTATTTTTCTAACGGGAAAATTTTTTCAGAGGAAGAATATAAAGATGGAAAACTAGATGGAAATCTTAAAAATTATTACCCTAACGGAAATCTAACACAAGAAACATTTTATAAGCAAGGTAAAAAAGATGGAGTTTCTAAAACGTATACTGATTCTGCAATTTTAATAGAAGAGGTATTTTATGTAAACGGAATGTTAGAAGGTGAAGGTAAGTATTTTGATTTAAAAGGAGTTATAAAAGAAAAGGGAGTCTATAAAAACGGAAAAAGAGTAGGTAAGTGGGAGTTTTATATGGACGGTGAAATTGTTGATAAAAGGAAAAAAGAAAAACTATCTGACTTAAAAAATAAGAATTAATAGTTATCAATTAAATTGATGATTCTATTAGTTTTATCCATTATATAAACAGAAACTTATTCGTAAATTTGTAGCTCATAAAAGTAAAGAATGAAAAGAGTAGTAGTAGGACTTTCGGGAGGTGTAGATAGTAGTGTAACCGCTTATTTATTAAAAGAACAAGGGTACGAAGTAATTGGTTTGTTTATGAAAAACTGGCATGATGATTCGGTAACTATATCTGATGAATGCCCTTGGTTAGAAGATAGCAATGATGCAATGATTGTTGCAGATAAATTAGGAATTCCTTTTCAAACAGTAGATTTAAGCGATCAATACAAAGAACGTATTGTAGATTATATGTTTAATGAATATGAAAAAGGACGCACACCAAATCCGGATGTTTTATGTAATCGAGAAATTAAGTTTGATGTTTTTATGGACATTGCTTTAAGTCTTGGTGCCGATTATGTGGCAACCGGTCATTATTGTAGAAAAGATGAAGAAGTTATTGATGGTAAGCCTATTTATAAACTTTTAGGAGGAAAAGATAATAATAAAGATCAATCGTATTTTCTATGCCAATTATCGCAAGAACAATTATCTAAAGCAATGTTTCCTATTGGTGAATTAACAAAGCCAGAAGTAAGAGAAATAGCTAAAAAAGCAGATTTAATTACTGCGGATAAAAAAGATTCTCAGGGATTATGCTTTATAGGTAAAGTTCGTTTACCAGATTTTTTACAACAAAAATTACAACCTAAAGAAGGTGTAATTGTACAAATTCCTTCAGATTTTGAACAATATACGCGTCCAATTCCGAAGTTTAAAAACAAAGAAGCAGAACTAAGTTATTTTTCAACAAAATTCTCTTATAACAAAGAGAACGGAAAAACAGTTGGTAAACATCAAGGAGCGCACTATTTTACAAAAGGACAACGTAAAGGTTTAAATGTAGGAGGAACCAAAGAAGCTTTGTATGTTATTGAAACTGATGTGAACGAAAATGTAATTTATACAGGTGAAGGTAAAAATCACCAAGGTTTATATCGTAATGTATTATTTGTATCTAATGAAGAGTTACATTGGGTTCGTGAAGATTTAGCTTTAAAAATAGGCGAAACCTTGAAAGTTGAAGCTAGAATTCGTTACCGTCAGAAATTAGAAAAAGCAACGCTTCATAAAGTAGAAAATGGATTGTATGTTGAGTTTGAAAACAAGCAATCTGCTATTCAAGAAGGGCAATTTGTAGCTTGGTATGCAAATGAAGAATTACTTGGCTCTGGAGTTATTTCTTAAAGAAAATCATAAAAAAAATAAAAGAAAAAGATATGAAAAAAGTATTGCTATTATTAATCTTATTAGTGAGTTTTAAAGGGTATTCTCAAAAAGATTCTATTGTTAATTATTTAGATAAAAAAGGAAAGATAACAAAGGATAAGGAGATAGCTAGATCTTTTGAAATAATAACAAAGAAATCAGATTCTTTGTGGTTTGTTAGAAAATTTAGAAGAAGCGGAAAGTTATATAATTATACCTATTATAAATCAAAAGATAAAAAAAATAAGATTGGCGAGTCGGTTAATTTTAACAAGTATGGGAAAATGACTTCTTTATTATATTACAATAATAAAGGAGAAAAACATGGAAAAGAAATACGTTGGTTTGACAATGGAAATAAGAATATAGAAGCCTTATATTTAAAAGGAAATAAAGAAGGGGTTTGGAAATTATATCATTATAATGGAACAATTGCCAGTAGAGGTGTTTTTAAGAATGATTCCCTATTAAAGTCTACTTTCTATAATTTGCAAGGAAATAAAATTGATTTTAAATACGTTGATTTTAAGGTTAAAAAACCAAAATTTAAAGATGGAAATAAAAAATATATTGATAAACTTAAAAAGTTAATAAGAAGTATAGACTTTAAGGTTAAAGGAAAAGTCAACGTTTATTATGTAATAGATACTAAAGGAAGGATTAAAGATGTTACTATAGATGAGGAACTTCCCACCAAATTAAAGAAACAAATAACCACTTTTTTTGAAAATATTGAAGGTTGGATTCCTGCAACACATTTAAATAGAACAATTCCATTTAATTTTTCTCAACCATTAAACTTTAGAGGTTAAAATGCAAAACAAAATCACACAACTTTTTAATATTAAATACCCAATTATTCAAGGAGGAATGATTTGGGTTTCTGGATGGAAATTAGCGTCTGCTGTTTCTAATGCAGGCGGATTAGGTTTAATCGGTGCAGGATCTATGTATCCTGATGTTTTACGTGAGCATATACAAAAATGCAAAAAAGCAACAGATAAACCTTTCGGCGTAAATGTACCAATGTTATATCCTGATATTGAAAAAATCATGGATATCATTATTGAAGAAGGTATTAAAATCGTTTTTACATCCGCAGGGAATCCTAAAACGTGGACTTCTTATTTAAAAGAAAAAGGAATTACGGTTGTACATGTTGTAAGTTCTGTAAAGTTTGCTTTAAAAGCTGAAGCTGCTGGAGTAGATGCTGTGGTTTGTGAAGGTTTTGAAGCTGGTGGACATAACGGACGCGAAGAAACTACTACGCTTACCTTAATACCAATGGTAAAGCAAGAAGTTAAAATACCTGTGATTTCTGCAGGAGGAATAGGATCGGGTAGAGGAATGTTAGCAGCGATGGTTTTAGGAGCAGACGGCGTACAAATTGGCAGTCGTTTTGCGGCAACTATAGAGTCTTCAGCACACGATAACTTTAAGAAAACAATTGTTGACGTAAAAGATGGAGGAACACAATTAACATTAAAAGAATTAGCGCCAGTTCGTTTGATTAAAAACAAGTTTTTCAATCAGGTTCAGGAGTTGTACGCTAATAATCCATCATTAGATGATATAAAAGAATTATTAGGACGTGCAAGAGCCAAAAAAGGAATGTTTGAAGGTGATTTAGAAGATGGAGAATTAGAAATTGGACAAATAGCAGGAATTATAAATGAAATAAAGTCAGCTAAAGAGGTTATCGAAGAGATAGTGACAGAATACGAAGAGATTAAATTATCAATAAACAATTTATAATTAGTTAAATTTATAAAAATAAAAAAAAGGAAGCTCTAGAGCTTCCTTTTTTTTATTTTATAAAATGCATGTTTTAGTAATTTACATAATCTACAATTTCTAATCCGTAACCAATCATACCAACACGTTTGGTTTGTTTTGTGTTAGAAACTAAACGCAATTTATGCAAGTGTAAATCGTGTAATATTTGTGCTCCAATACCAAAATCTTTGTTATCCATCACAACATTAGGAGCCTTCATTTCACCATTAGCTTGGTTGTCTTTTAAACCTCTTAAACGGTTTAATAAGTTTAAAGCTTGATTTTCTTGATTGATAAAAACAATAGCACCTTTACCTTCTTCATTAATGACATTAAACATTTGATCTAGTTTTTTGTCAGCATTGTTGGTTAGAGTACCAAGAATATCATTGTTAATTAAAGTTGAATTAATTCGAGTTAACACAGCATCATCTTTTGTCCAATTACCTTTCGTTAAAGCGATATGGATTTGTTTATTGGTAGTTTGTTGATAAGCTCTTAAACGAAAATCACCAAAACGAGTTTGTATATTAAAATCCTCTTTCTTTTCAATTAAAGAATCATGTTCCATTCTGTACGCCACTAAATCTTCAATAGAAACAATTTTTAGTTCGAATTTTTTGGCTACTTTTAATAGCTGCGGTAAACGAGCCATCGTACCATCTTCATTCATGATTTCTACAATAACACCTGCTGGTTTTAAACCGGCTAAACGTGCAAAATCAATTGCAGCTTCGGTATGACCGGTTCTTCTTAAAACACCTCCGTTTTTTGCTTTTAAAGGAAAAATATGTCCTGGACGAGCAAGATCGAAAGGTTTCGTATCAGCATCAACTAGAGCTTTAATTGTTTTAGATCTATCGGCAGCAGAAATACCGGTGGTAACACCTTTTCCTCTTAAATCTACAGAAACGGTGAAAGCAGTTTCTAAAGGATCTGTATTGTTGTTAACCATCATGTTTAACTCCAGTTCTTTACAACGATCTTCGGTAAGTGGTGTACAAATTAAACCTCTACCGTGTGTTGCCATGAAGTTAACCATCTCTGGAGTAATTTTTTCGGCCGCAGCTAAAAAATCACCTTCATTTTCGCGATCTTCATCGTCTACAACAATTATAACTTTTCCGTCTCTAATATCTTGTATGGCCTCTTCAATTGTATGTAATTGAATTTTAGTTGCTGTTTGTGTTGTCATTGTTATGTTGTTTTCTCTTTTTAGAGAATAGGTTTTTAAATAAATTGACAAGCGGACTAATAAAGGTTTTAAAATCGAACAAACCTTTGTCTTTACTTGCTCTAATAGTTAATGTTATAGCCAAAGGTAGCATTAAAAATACACTTAGCCAAGAGCCTGTTATAGCTGTTACAGAGCTTTCTTCAGCTAGGTTTCGTCCAAAAGTATTTGTAAAAAAATAAAGAACATATATACCAATGGCTAAAATCATGGGTAACCCCATTCCTCCTTTTCGTATGATAGAACCTAGTGGTGCCCCTATAAAGAAAAGTAATAGGCAAGAAAGTGAAAAAGCAACTCTGTTGTAAAATTCAATATCATATAAGTTAAGATATTTTCTTCTTCTTTTTAGTGTTTCTTTACTGGATTTATAATTATTTAAGCTACGTTTAATTTTCGAGTTTGCAGTATTTATTATATTTTGTTTTTCTCTAACCTCAAAATTTTTAAGTATATCAGACGAAAGTTCTTTATTAACTAAAGAGTCTGGATATGAATGTAAATCTTCAATATCAATACTTAAAAATAAATTTTTAGATCGACTAGTAATAAAAGCGTCATAGTTTTTTTTTAGGGTAGGCAGCGTATCTTTAAGTTGTGCTAAACTTAACATGTTGTATTGCCTTGTGTATTTTTCTTCACCAATATCATCTTCACTAAAAGAAGAGATGTCTATATTAATAGTGTATTCATCAAAATAAGCATGAGAAGCAGGCATTTTTTGCTTTTCCTTAAATGTCATACCGTTACTAATATGATGCTCAAAATAATATCCCTCTTCTAAAATTAGGGTCATATATCTGCTTCCTTCTTCAGAAATTATTCTTCCTCTTTTCGCTGTTATAATTTTATTATTTCCTTTTTTAGCAGATAAATCATAAATCATTACTTGTTTAAGAAGGTTGTTTTCTTCACCATACTTTTCTTCAAATTTAATTTGAAAGTTTGGTAATTCGGTATTAAAACTTCCAGCGACTAGAGCAATTGCAGGTTGTTTCTTCTTAATATTTACCTTCATGTTTAGTTGTTTTAACATTGCATACGGATATACATTGTTTAAAAACACAAAGTTTACAGCACTTAAAAAAATAGTTAAAAACATTAAAGGTCGCACCATTCTAGGTAACGAAATACCAGCGGATTTTGCCGCTGCAAACTCATAGTTTTCAGATAAGCCTCCTAAAGTCATAATAGAAGAAAGTAAAACTCCAATAGGTAAAGCTTGCGGTGCCATAAGTAGCATTGTGTACCAAAGAAATTTTAAGATAATAACAAGGCTAATTCCTTTACCCGCAAAATTATCAAAAGCAAGCCATAGAGCTTGCATTACTAATACGAATAGTATTATTAAGAATGTTGCGAAAAAAGGCTGTAAGAAGCTTTTTAAAATATATTTGTCTAATGTTTTCACAGTAGCAAAGGTAGTGGGTTAGATGAATAAAAGAGTATAAATTTTGTTAATGATTTTTACAATCATTAACAAAATTTATACTTTGAGTTTAATCGATAAAGTATCCTTGTTTTAGGAACTTTTCTTTATCGAATGAAAATAGATTTTTAGAAATAGGTTGATTACTTTTAAACTTAGTTATTGTAAAAGTTGTTTCAGCTCCGTTGGAACCTATTTGAACTAATTTATAAATATGCTTTGTTTTGGCATCTATACCTAATTGAACTTTTATAATATCAGAATTACTATCAATAGGGGTTAGGTTTACAAACTGTACTTTACGGCCGTTGTTGTTTTCTAGTTTTCCCATAGAAAAAGTATAGCCTTCTTTATAAAAAGTTAATAGTTTAGATGGATAAATAAATCCGTCTTCTTCTTCTAAATCTCCATTAGATATATTTACTTCTTTTTCTTCTTTATTGATTACAACTAATTTTCTACCATCAAAAACAAAGTTATTTCCCAAATAATCTAAATTGTATTTTTCGCCAGATAGTGTAATTACTCCACGTATAGGAGGATCGTTTGTTATACCAGCTTCTTTATTTATTAAAGAAGAGTTAAAACCAATAAGCATGTTATTGTAAGCGCCCATTTTGCTAGAAACTTCATCTAACAACTGTTTAGCCTGCGTAGAAGTGTTTTGACCAATGGTGGTTACACTAATAAATAATCCAATAAATAATAATGCTAGTTTTCTCATTTTATATCTTTTTTCCGTTACGGGAATATTTTTATAACTATTAATTTTTTTCGTTTTCTAGTAATTGTTCTAAAGCAACAAAATCAGGAACTAGAACTTGCCTAGCTTTGCTTCCTTCAAAAGGTCCCACAATACCAGCAGCTTCTAGTTGATCTATTATTCTACCAGCTCTATTGTATCCTAATTTTAATTTACGTTGCAATAAAGATGCCGAACCTTGTTGTGCTGTAACAATAACTTCGGCAGCACTTTTAAACAATTTATCCCTGTCTTCAATGTCTATATCAACATTTGTGCCACCTTCTTCACCTACATATTCAGGTAGTAAATGGGCATCAGGATAAGCACGTTGAGAGCCAATAAAATCTGTTATTTTTTCAACTTCAGGCGTATCAACAAAAGCACACTGAATTCGGTTTAAGTCATTTCCTGCGGTATATAATAAATCTCCACGACCAATTAATTGATCTGCTCCACCAGCATCTAAAATTGTTCTAGAATCTATTTTAGAAGTTACTCTAAACGCTATTCTTGCAGGGAAATTTGCTTTAATAATACCTGTAATTACATTTACAGAAGGTCTTTGTGTAGCCACAATTAAATGAATTCCTATGGCACGTGCTAATTGTGCTAAACGAGCAATTGGTGTTTCTACCTCCTTACCAGCAGTCATAATTAAATCGGCAAATTCATCAATTACTAAAACGATATATGGTAAAAATTGATGTCCGTCATTCGGATTTAACTTACGTGCTTTAAATTTCGTATTGTATTCTTTAATATTACGAACCATGGCGTTCTTAAGCAAGTCGTAACGGTTGTCCATCTCTATACATAAAGAGTTCAAGGTGTTTACAACTTTGGCAGTGTCGGTAATAATAGCCTCTTCACTGTCAGGTAATTTAGCCAAATAATGACGTTCAATTTTATTAAATAATGTCAATTCTACTTTCTTCGGATCTACTAAAACAAACTTAACCTCTGCAGGGTGTTTTTTGTACAATAAAGAAGTTAAAACAGCATTTAAACCAACTGACTTTCCTTGACCTGTTGCACCTGCCATTAACAAGTGTGGCATTTTAGCTAAATCGACCACAAAGGTTTCATTAGAAATTGTTTTACCCAAAGCAATAGGAAGCTCCATTTGAGATTCTTGAAATTTCTTTGATGCAATAACAGAATGCATAGAAACAATTGTCGATTTTTTATTCGGAACCTCAATACCAATAGTCCCTTTACCAGGAATAGGAGCGATGATACGAATACCTAAAGCAGAAAGAGATAAGGCAATATCATCTTCTAAATTCTTTATTTTCGAAATTCGAATACCGGCTTCAGGAACAATTTCATATAATGTAATTGTTGGCCCTACAGTTGCTTTAATTTGTTCAATACCAATTTTATAGTTCTTAAGTGTTTCTACAATTCGGTTTTTGTTAGCCTCAAGTTCTTCCGGATCTATAGAAATAGTTTCGTTATATTCTTTTAATAAATTAAAGGTTGGGAATTTGAAGTTTCCTAAATCTAATGTGGGATCAAATTCACCAAAATCTTTAACTAATTTATCAGATAAGTTTTCAGCAACACTTTTTTCTTCAGAATTTTGTTCAATAGCAATCTCAATCTCTTTTTTTGTTTCTTCGGATACTTTTACTGAAGGTTCGTTCTTTAAAGCTACATTTAAAGTAATCTCTTCTCCTTCTTCTTTTTCTTTTGGTTCTGTAGTGGTTTTTACTCCAGAATGTTTAGAAATAGTAGGTTGCAAGTTTTCTACAGATAATTCAAATCCAGACTTTGGCTCTGTAGCTTTCGCTTTAAGAGGTTCTTTAACAATATCTTGATTAACGATTGTTGTGTCTACTATTTTGTTTTCTTTTGCAGCTTTTACTTTCTCGCTGATTTTTTCAGGAGTAATACTAAAACGAATAATTAAATAAGCAATCAAAAAGAAAAACAATAAAATGCTTAATCCTGTTTTTCCTAAGAATGTTTGTAAGTATTCATTTAATTCAAAACCAATAACACCAGATAAAAGTGCATTCTTCTTTTCTACAAATCCTAATGAAATAGATAACCAAAGGATTATTAATAAACCCCAATTCCATGAAATTATGATTCTTTTTAAATTGGTTTGAAGTAAGATTCTTGCTCCCGTTAAAAATAGCGTAACAGGTATAATAAAAGCACCTAAACCAAAGCCCTTATAAATAAAGAAGTTGCTTAGTTTAGCTCCTATTTTACCTAATAGATTTTTAGTAGGAATTGCTTTATTAGAGAACTGTGATAAAGCACTTTGATCTTCTTGCCAAGAGAAGAAAAAAGAGATAAATGCAACAGTTAAAAATATTGAAAAAAGCACCAAAAAAGCACCTAAAATAGTTTGGTTGTGTTTGTTAGAAAAAAAGGAATATACTTTTTTTAACGAATTACTTTTAGGTTGTTTCTTTTGAGTGGTTGTCTTTTTTTTTGCCATGTATTTAGGTTAGAAATAAATTGAACGTTACAAGATAGCTATTATTTTAGGAAGATAAATTATACCTGCAATAATCAATGAGGTAAAGGCTGCAAAAGCGGGTGCGCCAGCTGCAATATCTTTTATAAAACCTATTTTTTCATGATAATCAGGATGCACAAAATCAGCTACTTTTTCAACAGCAGTATTTAAAGCTTCTGCTACTAAAACCATTCCGATAACTAAAGTTTGAAGCATCCATTCATTCATAGAAATGTTAAAACAAAAACCTAAAACAGTAGCAATAAAGCCAAAAAAAAGTTGTGCTTTAATACTATCTTCAGTAGTAATTAATAACCACATTCCTTTTAAAGCAAAGGTCATACTACGCAACCTTCCTTTAATAAAACCATCATTAGGATTTTTCATAAAATATTATAAAGCTTTTAAAGCTGTTTCGTAATTTGGTTCATCAACAACCTCACTTACTTGTTCTGTATATACAACGTTTCCTTCTTCGTTAATTATAACGATACAACGAGAGTGTAAGTTAGCTAAAGGACCATTTGTAATTTCTAAACCATAATCTTTACCGAATTTTCCAGTAGCAAAATCAGATAACATAATTACGTTTTCAATTCCTTCAGCGCCACAAAAACGACCTTGTGCAAAAGGTAAATCTCTAGAAATACATAAAACTTTTGTATTGTCTAAACCTGCAACTTTTTTATTGAATTCTCTAACAGATGCAGCACATGTACCTGTATCTACACTAGGAAAAATATTTAAAATTAATCTGCTACCTGAAAAATCAGCTAATTTTTTAATTGATAAATCGGTTGCAACTAAAGAAAAGTCAGTTGCTTTACTACCATTTTTTGGTAAATTTCCTGTTGTATTTATTGAATTCCCTTTTAGTGTTATTGTAGCCATTTTCTGTTTGTTTTATAAAAATCAAAGGTAATTAAATTAATTAAAAAATGAAGAAGATAAAGATAGCGGACTGTTAAAAAAGTTATCTTCGCATTTTGAAATACAATACCTTTTGAACTTACAACAATACACATCAGAATTTAAATACAACCTAAAGCTTGCAGCCCCAGTAATGTTAGGAATGTTAGGGCACACTTTTGTAAGTTTTGTAGATAATATTATGGTAGGGCAATTAGGAACGGCCGAGTTAGCAGCTGTTTCTTTAGGAAACAGTTTTATGTTTATTGCAATGTCTTTAGGAATCGGGTTTTCTACAGCAATTACACCACTAATTGCAGAAGCAGATTCTTCTAACAATTTTAAAGAAGCAAAAGCTACCTTCAAACACGGTTTGTTTTTATGTACCACTATAGGTATTTTAATGTTTCTATTGGTTTTCTTATCAAAACCTTTAATGTATTTAATGAAACAACCTTTAGAGGTTGTTGAATTAGCAATTCCGTATTTAGATTTGGTTGCTTTTTCTTTAATTCCGATGATTGTTTTTCAGGCATTCAAACAATTTAGTGATGGTTTGTCTATGACACGTTATCCAATGTATGCTACAATTTTAGCGAATGTTATAAATGTAGTTTTAAATTACTTGTTGATTTTCGGGAAATTCGGATTTCCAGAAATGGGAATTGTAGGTGCTGCATACGGAACCTTGTTATCTAGATTTGTAATGGTATTTCACCTTTGGTGGATTTTAAAAAGAAAAGAACGCTCGGAGCTATTGGTAACTAATATCAAATTATTTGTACTCGATAAATTAATGCTTCGTAAAATAATAAACTTAGGAGCACCAAGTGCTATGCAAATGTTTTTTGAAGTAGCTATTTTTACAGCAGCCATTTGGTTAAGCGGATTGTTAGGTAAAAATGCTCAAGCAGCAAATCAAATAGCCTTAAACTTGTCTTCAATGACATTTATGGTCGCTATGGGATTAGGAGTTGCCTCTATGATTAGAGTAGGAAATCAAAAAGGGTTAAAAAACTTTATAGCCCTTAGAAGAATCGCCTTTTCTATCTTTTTGTTAGGAATTATATTAGCAATAGGTTTCGCAACCATTTTTTACCTATTTCACAAATCGCTACCTAATTTATATGTAGATTTAAGTGATGCTGAAAACTATGCGGATAATATGGAAGTAATGAAGATTGCAGCAAATTTATTAATTGCGGCAGCTATTTTTCAAATATCAGATAGTATTCAGGTTGTAATATTAGGAGCATTAAGAGGGTTACAAGATGTTAAAATACCAACAATAATTACTTTTATATCGTATTGGATTGTAGGTTTTCCTATCAGTTATTTTTTAGGAACTGAAGAAACTTATGGTAGTTTTGGTATTTGGTTAGGTTTATTAGCAGGTTTAACAACAGCATCTGTTTTACTTTTTATTAGATTTAATAGATTAACTTTAAAATTGATTGAAAGAAACTCCGTTATTGGGGCTAAATAAAATATAAATAATACGTTTTTTATGAATTTACCTAAATTTTTATTAGCAGATAATAGTAATCATCCAGAAGATATTTTTGTCTTACATACAGAATTTCCACGTTTTTTAATCAATTTAAAAGATGATGAAGTAGAATGGTTTGAAGATTTAACAGGGGAAACAGAAGAAGATATTACTACCGAATTAGCCGGTTTAATGGATAAGGCAGGAGAGTTTTATGATAAAGAAATGGAAGGCTTAGAGTAAGTTTCTTTCTAAAAACTTATTCTCCAATAATAGATTGCTTGCTCAATCTAATTTTAAAAGATTTAGCAAGCAATTTTTTTGTAATCAGGTTAAGACGAAATAATTAAAGGTTAATAAAATTATAATCAATTTTTTCTTCTGTAAAATTTAGTTTTAAATAATTTGGGGTTTTATTATCATCTTTCAAGTCATCCACGACAATGTGAGTTGTATTACCCAAAATAGCAGTATTTTTCTTGTGGTCATGACCAGTAGCTACCACATCTACACGATGTCTTATAAATAAGTCTAATAAAACTTGCACCTCTTCACCTATAAGTGGTAAATTAGATTTTGAATCTAAGCGAAATAGACTGTTATGAGTAAATACATTACAGTATCTGTAATCTTTTCTTTTCGCTTCTAAAAGTTTTTTAAACCATTTTAGTTGTTTGTCACCTAAAGTTCCTCCACCAGTATCTAAACAAATAAAAAGATCGCTTGCAGCTGGAGTATTTACAACAAAGTAATAAGACGATGAGCCAAATAAAGAATAAAAACTTTTCCAACCATCATAATATAAGTCATGATTTCCTGCAATAGGATAGTACATTAGCAAATCTTTTGAAGGAATGTGTTCTGCAAAAAAATCATAATCATCTTTACGCCCAGATGTTAAATCGCCTAATAATACAGCAGCGGTGGCTTCCTTATCTATTGCTTCTTTAAAGAAAGCATCTATACCTTTTATTCCGCCAATATGAGAATCTCCCATTAAATGTAGCGCATACGTGTTTTTATCTAAATTTAATTCAGAATACCCATACTGCTCATTCCAGTTAAGAGATTGCTCAAAACGTTTATTTGCATCTTCGTAAGAGGTGAAAAAACCACGGAATTCATTATCATCACAAGACAATAGAGAGAATAATAGACAAAGTAATAATATTTTTATTTTCATATTTTCCATTTTATACCTCCTCTAAAAAAATAACCAAAATGATTAGCACTGATATTAAAAATACCCGAACGCCTATACCATGAGTCAAGATATAAAGTTAGATTAGGTTTTAGTTTATACTTCATTTGTAAATTAATACGAGGATGAACTAATTGATCAATTGCATAATAATCAAAATTAGTAACAGAGAAACCAACATTCCAATCACTATCATGAGTTTTAAGGAAAGCAGTAACTAAGTACATTACGATATAATTTTCATGTAATTTACTATTCGATTTATCAATGTTATATTCTTTTCTGGCTTTTGCATTTATTGCATACGTTTTAAAATTTGTACCAACTTCAAAAAGGATATGTTTAAACTTTCTTGTTTCTAATCGTATTCCGTAATTGGTTTCATACATTAAATCTGAAAATCTATTTAGCATAAAAAAACCTTTAACGTCAAAAGAAAAGTTTTTTATTAAAAATTTTCTAGAACCTATGATATCAATCCCGGTAAGTGTGTTTGGATTACTACTCATTAAGTCAAATTGTATTCCAGTTTCAATATTATATTTTTTATACTGATAATTACCTCTATAGGCATTTTTTATATATACACCTTCTGATACATTATTTTCACCAATATCTATAAAAGATTCGAGTTCTAATTGTGCATTCATACTATTAATGATAATTATGATTATCAATGTTGTTAGTGAATGTTTTAATTTACTCTCTTTATTGTATTGTATTTTTTTTGTGTTCCAAGTATTTTTATATATCGTAATCATAATTAGTGAAACCTCGCTAATAATATAGTAAGTATATTTTAAGAATTTGTTAAGTTTAACAAATCTTTCATAGATTTTTTTTAGTAATAGAATCATGTATTTGATTTCCTCGAATTAATATATTAGTAAATTTAGTTAAGGTTAATAGTTTATGTTTTTTTTTAACTTTTGAATAATTTTATTTTTGTTTGATGATAATTTTAGTGGTATAGATGGTTTTAATTCATCAAAAAAATGAATTCGCAAAGTTCGCTTATTTTTAATAATAAATTAAGATAAGATTACCTATTTTTTAGCACGTTCTACCAATTCTAACTGTTCTAGTTTTGCTTTGGTTGTAAATAAACCATAATTGATAAAAACAGTTTTCTTTTCAATTTTATCAATTGTTCCAACAGAGTTTCCATCAATTAATCTAACGCGGTCATTTACACAGTAAACGTAAGCAGCTTTTTCGATTGCTATTTTTTTAGCTTCTTCTTTCTTTTCAGCTCTAACTTTTACTACTTTTTGAAGCACTTCTTTTTCTACTTTTTTTATAGCTTCTTGTTGCTTCTGAGTAGTAATTTTATCTTGTTTTTTTTCTAATTTTGTTAACTTTTTAAGTGGTGCTTTTTTTATGCGTTTTGTGTTTTCTGCAGCAACCCATTTAAAAAACTCGGTAGATAATTCCTTTTTATTGTTGGTTTGAAAATACTTATTAAGTAATTCGTTTGTCTTTCTTCCCAAGGTAAGCATTCGTTGATTGTTATCGTACAACTCTTGAAAACCAGAAAGTTTGCTTTGTATTTTTTGCTCTTTTTCCTGTAAACTGTCAATATGTTCTTGTCCTTTAGATTTTTGTTTAACCAAACTGTCGGAAGTTTTTTGTAAACGATTGCGTTCTTTCTGAAGCTTAGAAATAGTTTTATCCAGTCTAATTTTCTCAGTTTCTACTCTTTTTTTAGCTCTGTTGATTAAGCTGTACGGAATTCCGTTTTTCTGAGCAACTTCAAAAGTAAAAGAACTACCTGCTTGTCCTATAAATAATTTATATAAAGGCTCTAAAGTACGTTCATCAAACTGCATGTTTGCATTAGTAATATTATCTAGTTCGTTAGCCAAAACCTTTAAATTAGCATAATGCGTTGTAATAATTCCGAATGCTTTTCTTTCGTAAAATTCTTCTAAGAAAATTTCCGCCAAGGCACCTCCTAATTCAGGATCAGAACCAGTACCAAATTCATCAATTAAAAATAAGGTATTGTCGTCACATTTTTTTAAAAATAAGCGCATATTTTTTAATCGATAACTATAGGTACTTAGTTGATTTTCTATAGATTGATTATCACCAATATCTGTTAATATAGTATTGAATAATGTGGTTTCACTTCGTTCGTGAACAGGAATCAATAATCCGCTTTGTAACATCAACTGTAATAAACCAATTGTTTTTAAAGTGATACTTTTTCCACCAGCATTGGGACCAGAGATAACAATAATTTGTTGTTTTTCATCTAACTGAATCGTTTGAGGGAATGTCTTTTTATTTTGATCTTGATTCTTTTTCCATAACACAGGATGATATGCATCTTTAAAAAGAATCTTTTTTTCTTTGGTAATTTTAGGCAATAATCCGTTGATGCTTTTCGCGTACTTGGCTTTAGCAGCAACCGCATCTAAATGCGTTAAAAAAACTGTGTATTCGTTTAATAAAGGAGTAAAAGGGTGAATTTTACTAGCTAAGGCTCTTAATATTTTAACAACCTCTTGTTTTTCTTCATAAACTAAGTTTTGTAATTCTCTGCTATAAGCTAAGGTAGCTTGTGGCGCGATATAAACGATATTTCCCGATTTAGAAGCACCTAGTAAACTTCCTTTAATTTTACGACGATGCATTGCTGTAACAGCTAAAACACGCTGATTGTCTATAATCGTTTCTTTAATATCATCTAAATAACCACTAGCAATATTTCTGCTTAAAGCATGTGTAAAACTTTCCGATATTTTTCCGCGTATGTTGTTAACATCTTTACGTATTTGTTTTAAAACAGGCGAAGCGTTATCTGCAACTTTACCATATGAGGTAATAATTTCTTTTATACTATCAGAAACAAAAGTTGTAAGTTCTATCTGATCACTTAAAGTAAATAAAGTAGGGTAGTATGTTTTAAATTTTTTTAAAAACTTTTTCATTTCGTTTACAGTTTCTGTAACTGTAGCAACTCTTAAAAAAGATTCGGTTTCTAAAAAACTATTTTCTATGGCTAATCGTTTAGTTTCTTCTGTTATGTCTTCAAAAAAGTGATTTGGAAGTCTGTTTTCATTTTCAAAAGAAGACAGGTATTCGTTTACTAAATTTAATTCGAAAAATAATTTTCTTTTATTTGATATTGGCTGAACAGTAAGCGTTTTTTTCTTACCTAAATTTGTAATACAATGTTCTGCAACTTGTTCTAAAACTGTTGTGAATTCTAAATCTTGAAGTGTCTTTTCTGAAATGTTTTTAGTCAAAATAGTATATTTGAAACGGATACAAAAATAACAAACAATGCAACTAAATATTAGTGATAGCTGGAAAAATATTTTACAAACTGAGTTCGAAAAGCCATATTTTAAAAATTTAACCAGTTTTGTTGATAATCAGTATGATAATCACACCTGTTTCCCGTGTAAAGAAGCTGTTTTTGCTGCTTTTAATTATTGTTCTTTTGATGATTTAAAGGTTGTAATTATAGGACAAGATCCATATCATGGAAAAGGGCAGGCAAACGGATTGTGTTTTTCTGTTAAAGACGGAATTAAGCATCCGCCGTCATTAAAGAATATTTTTAAAGAAGTAGAAACTGATGTTGGTGTTCCGTCTGCTGTTTCTGGAGATTTGTCTCGCTGGGCTATACAAGGAGTTTTGTTACTAAATGCTACTTTAACGGTAAGAGAAGGTGAGGCAGGAAGTCATCAGCAACAAGGCTGGGAAGAGTTTACCGATGTTGTTATTAGAAAAATATCCGAAGAAAAAGAAAATGTTGTGTTTTTACTTTGGGGAAAATTTGCAGAAAAAAAAGGAAAGGTTATCAATTTAGAAAATCACACTATTTTTAAAGCTCCGCATCCATCACCATTAGGAGCTTGGCGAGGTTGGTTTGGTAGTGGTCATTTCTCTAAAACAAATGATTTTCTGAGGAGCAAGGGTTGCAATGAAATAAAATGGTAAAAGAAAAAGCTTGGTAATTTAATTACCAAGCTTTTTTTATTATAAAATTAAGACTGCTTATTTGTTGTACAACACCCAAGTTCCTTTTTCTAATAAAGGTATTGCTTGTTTGTATTTAACATCTTTTTCTTCGCCAGACATTACATTTTTAATAGTAACTTTTTCGTTACGACCAATTTTTGGTTGCTCACGAACTACAGTTTCAATAACTTGTTCTTCTTGAGTTTGCTGATTACGAGCTCTGTTCATTGCTTGCTGAGAAGAGTTTTGAACCTCGTCTTTACGAGTATCTAATTGTTCTCTTTTTTGTTCAGTAGCTTCTGATACTTGTGATGCATCTTGACTTGGCAACTGACCTTTAAATAAGAAAGATAAAACCTCTTTGTTAATCTTGTCAACAGTTGCTTGGAATAATTCGAAAGCTTCAAACTTATAAACTAATAAAGGATCTTTTTGTTCATACGTAGCGTTCTGAACGGTTTGTTTTAACTCGTCCATTTTACGTAAGTGATCTTTCCAGTTTTCATCAATAATAGATAACGTAATATTCTTTTCGAAATCGTTTACTAATGACTTTCCTTCAGATTCGTAAGCTTCTTTTAAGTTGGTTACAACTTGTAATGTTTTTACACCATCAGTAAAAGGAACCACAATACGTTCGTAACGATCACCTTCTGTTTCAAAAACATTTTTAATTACAGGAAAAGCATTATCTGCATGTCTTTCTGTATCATTTTTATAATGAGCAGAAACAATAACATATAATTTATCGGTTAACTCTTCTTCTGTTAATTTGTTGAATTCTTCTTCAGAGAAAGGAGAGGTCATTGATGAAAAACGAATTAATTCGAACTCGAAGTTCTTATAATCGCTATTCATTTTATTTTGCTTTACAATTGAGCTACAAGTATCATAAATCATATTTGCAATATCAATCTGTAAACGCTGACCATCTAATGCATGACGACGGCGTTTGTAAACAAACTCACGTTGTGCATTCATAATATCATCATACTCAAGTAAACGCTTACGAATACCAAAGTTATTTTCTTCTACTTTCTTTTGCGCTCTTTCAATAGATTTAGAAATCATAGAATGCTGAATTACTTCACCTTCTTTTAGCCCCATTCTATCCATCATTTTAGCAATTCTATCAGAACCAAATAAACGCATTAAGTTGTCATCTAGTGCTACATAAAACTGTGTAGAACCAACATCACCTTGACGACCTGCACGACCACGTAACTGACGGTCTACACGACGAGAATCATGACGCTCTGTACCAACAATTGCCAAACCACCAGCTTCTTTTACCTCTTTTGATAACTTAATATCAGTACCACGACCTGCCATGTTTGTAGCAATAGTTACTACACCAGCATTACCAGCTTCGGCAACAACATCAGCTTCACGTTTGTGTAATTTTGCATTTAATATGTTATGTGGAATCTTACGCATTTGTAACATTCTACCTAATAACTCTGATATCTCTACAGAAGTTGTTCCGATAAGAACTGGGCGACCTTGGTTAGATAATTCTACAACATCATCAATAACAGCGTTGTATTTTTCACGAGTAGTTTTGTAAACTAAATCTTCTTTATCATCTCTTTGAATAGGTCTGTTTGTTGGAATTTCAACAACATCTAATTTATAGATTTCCCAAAACTCACCAGCTTCTGTAATCGCGGTACCTGTCATACCAGATAACTTACGATACATTCTAAAATAGTTTTGTAAAGTAACGGTTGCAAAGGTTTGTGTTGCATCTTCGATATTTACATTTTCTTTAGCTTCTAATGCTTGGTGTAATCCGTCAGAGTAACGACGACCATCCATAATACGACCGGTTTGCTCATCAACAATCATTACTTTATTGTCCATTACAACATATTCAACATCTTTTTCAAAAACAGTATATGCTTTTAAAAGCTGATTCATTGTATGTATACGTTCGCTTTTTACACTAAAATCGCGATATAATTCTTCTTTTCTATTTGCTTTTTCTTCAGGAGAATCTTCACTACTATCAATTTGACCAACAATAACACTGATGTCTGGTAAAACAAAAAATGTATCGTTAGTTGTTTTTTCTGACAAATGAGCAATACCTCTATCCGTTAAATCAATTTGATTATTTTTTTCTTCTACAGTAAACCATAATTCAGTATCAACCTCTGGCATCAACTTATTATTGTCTTGCATATAAAAGTTTTCTGTTTTTTGAAGAATTTGCTTGATTCCTTCTTGTGATAAAAACTTAATTAATGCTTTGTTTTTAGGAAGACCACGGTAAACTCTTAATAATAAAAAACCACCATCTTTTGTGTTTCCTTCTTTTAGCAATGCTTTAGCTTCTGCTAAAACACCAACTAAGTATTTATTTTGTAGTGAAACTAAATCGGCTACTAATGGTTTTAATTCGTTAAATTCATGACGATCACCTTGTGGCACAGGACCAGAAATAATTAAGGGTGTACGAGCATCATCAACTAAAACAGAATCTACTTCATCAATAATTGCGTAGTTAGGTGCTCTTTGTACTAAATCGTTTTTAGAGCTAGCCATATTATCACGTAAGTAATCGAAACCAAACTCATTGTTGGTACCGTATGTAATATCGGCATTATAAGCTTTTCTACGTTCCTCTGAATTAGGTTGGTGAAAGTCGATACAATCGGTGCTTAAACCATGAAATTCGAAAATTGGCGCCATCCAAGCGCGGTCACGTTTTGCTAAGTAATCATTTACAGTTACTACATGCACACCGTTACCTGTTAAGGCGTTTAAGAAAACAGGAAGGGTAGATACTAGTGTTTTACCTTCACCAGTCATCATTTCTGCAATTTTACCATTGTGTAAAACAGATCCACCAATTAATTGCACGTCGTAATGAATCATGTCCCAAGTAACTTCTTTACCTGCAGCATCCCATGAGCTAGCCCAATAAGCTTTGTCGTTATCTAAAGTAATATGTTCTCTAGTGGCAGATAATTCTCTGTCGAAAGCAGTTGCTGATACCTCTAGTTTATCATTATTCGTAAAACGTTTGGCAGTTTCTTTAACTACAGCAAAAGCTTCTGCCATAATATCTAATAAAACAGCTTCAGATGTTTGGTAAGATTCGTCTTTTAATTTATCAACTTCAGTATATATTTCTTCCTGACGATCAATATCAGCAGTTAAAGCTTCTTCTTCTAACGTTGCTATCGTTTCAGTAAAAGATTTTGTAGCTTCTTTTATCTTCGATTTAAATTCGATTGTTTTTGCTCGTAACTCATCGTTAGATAAATTATTTAATGAATTTTCGAAAGATCGTACTTTCTCAACAATCGGTTGTAGAGATTTTAGGTCTTTTTGTTGTTTATCACCAACAAAAAGTTTTAGAATCGAATTTAAAACGCTCATTTGTAAAATATTGTTTTATAGCTAGTTAACTTTTGGTTAATAGCGTTAATTATATAGTGGTGTTTATGCTTAAAAGTAAGCAAAAAAAAAGCCTCTTATATTAGAGACTTTTTGTGATTGTATTTTTAGTATTCGTCTTCGTTCCAAAGATAATCTTCTTCAGTCGGATAGTCTGGCCAAATTTCAATTATCGAATCGTATGAATCTCCTTCATCTTCAATATCTTGTAAATTTTCAACGACTTCTAAAGGCGCTCCAGTACGAATAGCGTAATCAATTAGTTCGTCTTTAGTTGCAGGCCAAGGTGCATCTGCTAAATATGATGCTAGTTCAAGTGTCCAATACATTTATTTGTCTTTTTAGTAAGATTCTCGCAAAAATAATTTTTTTTTGGAGAAAGTCAAGTTTTTTTTAAAAAAATGTGAAATCAATAAAAAAAGAACTTAGTTACAGTTTTTCAGGAATCCATTTAACCTCCTCTGCGTTTAAGTCTTGGGACAACTTTCGTGCCAGTACAAAAAGGTAGTCAGAAAGTCGGTTTAAATACATTAAAACAGCACTGTTAATTTCTTCTTCTTCATTTAAAGCTACTGATAAGCGCTCTGCTCTTCTACAAACACAACGTGCTATGTGACAGAATGACACAGTTTCGTGTCCTCCTGGTAAAATAAAATGAGTCATTTGCGGTAAGCTCTTGTTCATAAAATCCATCTGATCTTCTAAAAACTGAATAGAAGCAGCTGTTATTTTATGTATATTTAAACGCTCTTTACCATTTTTTAAGGTTTCTTTTTCTGGCGGAGTTGCAAGCATTGCACCAAGTGTAAATAATTCACTTTGAATTTTAGAAAGTGAGTTTCTTAATAAGTCATCTGTATTTTTGTCTCTTATTAAACCTATATATGAATTTAATTCATCTACAGTACCATAGCTTTCAATTCGTAAATGGTGTTTAGGAACTCTAGTTCCACCAAAAAGAGCTGTAGTTCCTTTATCGCCAGTTTTAGTATATATTTTCATTATGCTTTTTATTATTGTTTTGGTAAAGTTAGTTTTTCCAAAATATATTTAGGGCAACGCATTGGTTTTTTTGTATTCATATTTATAAAAGCTAAAATAGTGTTGCCTGTGCAAATTAATTGATTGTCTTGATTGGTAATTTCGTAGTCAAATTCTATTTTAACAGAAGGTGTTTTTTTTATAACAGTTGTAATTGTTATTTGATCGTCATATACGGCTGATTTTTTAAAATTACACGATAATGAAATAACTGGCAGCATTACCCCATTTTTTTCCATATATTTGTATGTAACACCTGTAGAACGCAGTAGTTCTGTGCGGCCGATTTCGAAGTATTGTGCGTAATTACCGTGATATACCACTCCCATTTGGTCAGTCTCTGAATATCGAACACGGATTGTAGTTTTGTTTTTTAACAAATTATATTTTGTTTTTAAGATGCAATAACGTTACGTAAAAAATAGTTAAGAATCAATAGGAGATTGATTTTTTTATACTGAATTTTATTCACACTTTTGTTCGCTCAAACAGGTGTACCTGTAGCCCCCAGAAATCGAATAAAAATTAACAACTAAAATTGTTTTTAACCCAAATGACTAAAACTGCTGATTCAGTTTGGAATGAATGCTTGTCTTTTATAAAGGACAACATTAAGCCCCAAGCATATAAAACTTGGTTTGAGCCTATTAAGCCAACAAAATTGGCCGGGGAAGCTCTTACAATTCAGGTGCCTAGTAAATTTTTTTACGAATGGCTAGAAGAGCATTATATTAAATTATTAAGAGTAGCTTTAGTAAGAGAGTTAGGGAGCGAGGCCAAATTAATTTACGATGTACGTATGGAAAATACGTATAGTAGTAATAGCCCTCAAACAGTAAAAATACCGAGTTCAAACCGTAACCCGTTAAAACCTCAAAAAGTAACAGTTCCTTTAGAATCTAAAAGAGAATTAAAAAATCCTTTTATTATTCCTGGGTTACAAAAGGTAAAAATAGAATCTCAATTAAATCCGAATTATAATTTTAATAATTTTGTTGAAGGTGATGCAAACCGATTAGCACGATCTGCGGGTATGGCAGTAGCTAATAAACCAGGAGGAACTTCATTTAATCCGTTATTAATTTACGGAGGAGTTGGTTTAGGTAAAACACATTTAGCACACGCTATAGGAGTAGAGATAAAAGACAAATATGCTGATAAAACAGTTTTATATATTTCATCAGAAAAATTTACACAACAATTTATCGATTCTGTAAAGTCGAATACTAGAAATGATTTTATTCATTTTTATCAAATGGTTGATGTTTTAATTATTGATGATGTTCAGTTCTTATCAGGAAAAACAGGTACACAAGATGTATTCTTTCATATTTTTAATCATTTACATCAAAATGGAAAGCAAGTAATTTTAACTTCTGATAAAGCGCCTGTAGATATGCAAGACATAGAGCAGCGTTTATTATCTCGTTTTAAATGGGGATTATCAGCTGAATTACAAGCACCAGATTTTGAAACACGTGTTTCTATTCTTCAAAATAAATTATATAGAGATGGTGTTGAAATGCCAGAAGAAATTGTAGAATATATAGCAAAGAATATAAAGTCTAATGTTCGTGAATTAGAAGGTGTTATTATTTCGATGATTGCACAAGCTTCTTTTAATAGAAAAGAATTTACGGTTGAATTAGCAAAAGAAATTGTTGACAAATTTGTAAAGAATACAAAGAAAGAAGTTTCTATCGATTATATTCAAAAAGTAGTATCGAAGTATTTCGATATGGATGTTGCTACTTTACAATCTAAAACTCGTAAAAGACACATTGTTCAAGCACGTCAGTTAGCGATGTTTTTTGCGAAGCGTATGACCAAATCTTCATTAGCAAGTATTGGAAGTCAGATTGGTAAAAGAGATCACGCTACCGTTTTACACGCCTGTAAAACTGTTGATAATTTAACAGAAACAGATAAACAATTTAAAAAATACGTGGAAGATTTAACAAAGAAGTTAACTTTGTAATTATGAAAAAAATACTGATGGTTTGTTTGGGAAACATTTGTCGTTCACCATTAGCCGAAGGTATTTTACAATCAAAATTATCAAGCGAATTTTTTAAAGTTGATTCTGCTGGTTATCATGTTGGTGAATTACCAGATGAAAGATCTATTGAAGTAGCTAAAAAATACGGAATAGATATAACAAACCAACGCTCAAGAAAATTTGTGAAATCAGATTTTAAGGGATTTGATTTAATTTATGCAATGGACGAAAGTAATTATCACAATATTCTTTCGATAATTGATGATAATGAAGATGCTCAAAAAGTAAAAATGATTTTAAACGAGCAATATCCAACTGAAAACAGAAATGTTCCAGACCCATATTACGGAGGTAATCAAGGTTTTGAAAATGTATATAAAATGTTAGATAAAGCCTGTGAAATTATTGCTTCAAAATTAGAGAACTAATGAAAGGGAAATTATACTTAATACCAACAACTTTAGGCGAAACTGAACCATTAGAGGTAATGCCTATATCAGTTAAAAAAGTAATAGAACATCTTGGCCATTTTATTGTAGAAAATGAAAAATCTGCAAGAAGATTTATAAAAAGGATTACACCAAATAAAGCACAACCTTCTTTAGAGTTATTATTGTTAGATAAATATTCTAACGATATTGAAATTCGAAATTATTTAGATATTTGTGATAAAGGAATTTCAATTGGTTTATTATCAGATGCAGGTGTTCCTGCGGTTGCAGATCCTGGCGCAAGTATTGTGAAATTGGCACACGAAAGAGGTGTTCAGGTAGTGCCTTTGGTAGGACCTTCGTCAATATTAATGGCGATGATGGGTTCTGGTATGAATGGGCAGAACTTTGCTTTTAACGGTTATTTACCTATCGATAAATCAGATAGAAAAAGAGCTATAAAAGAACTAGAAAAAATTTCTAGAGATAAAAATCAATCTCAAATTTTTATAGAAACACCGTATCGAAATGAAAAGATGTTAGATGATTTGCGTACAATTTTATCTCCTGAAACACGTGTGTGTGTAGCGTGTGATATAACATTACCATCAGAATATATAAAAACACATACGGTTAATGAATGGAAAAATATAAAAACCGATTTACACAAACGACCTACCATTTTTATACTTCATAAAACATAAAAAAATCGCATCTTACTAAGATGCGATTTTTTTATGTTTTTTAACGTTTTAAACGCGCGCTTTTTTATTAGGTTTGATGTTAGAAACATCATAGCCGGCGAATTTTTTCATGTAAGATTTTATAGATGTTCCAAATGCATCGTTAAATCTAAAAACACCGTTTGATCGCAAGTATTTTTTAACGTTACCAGCACCACTTAAATGTGCTGCAGCTAAAATACCAGATTCGGTAATTTTAGTACCATTAATAGTTTTACCTACACTTCTTCTAATGTCTTTTCTTAAAATCCATTTATTTACTTTACAGTAAGCCACGAATGCCTTTTCTTGTAATTCAGGAGTTTTTAAGAAGTTTTGCGTATTGTAAATTCTAAACCTTTTTAAGGTTTCTCTTCCAAATTGGTATTTCCCTAAATAGCCTAGTTTGTTTACAACTCGGTATTTTCCTTGTGATTCTTTAAAAGCTAAAGCTTCTTTAAAGCCAACAAAATCTTTAACCAAGAAAGGAATATTAAAGTTATCAGCATAATATGCTGTTTTCTTTGGTTTAGGTGTTGTTTTATCTTTTTTAACTTTTGGAGTTGTAAAGCTAACGAGCGCTACAAAACCTATTAATAAAAATACTAAATACTTGATAATTAGTTACTTTCTGTTTAGCGATGCAAATGTACACTAATTAATGTAAATCATTAGCAATCAATACGTTAAGATTGTTGTAAAATATGAATATCTCTCGTTATTGATGTTTTTGTTATTTAAAAATCAATGAAATGATAATTAGATTATCTTATTTGTGGTTTTTTTGATGTTTTACTGAGAATAAAATTTTGTTAAAATTACCTAACAATTCCTCGTTGATTAACCCACCGTTGGTATTTAGCAGCATTTCTGTTATGTTGAGCTAAAGAGCTTGCAAAATCATGAAAACCAATTTTTTCAACGCTTGCACACATATAGTGGTAGTTATATAGTACATTAGAAAAAAGATTTAGGCTCAATATCTAAAATTTTACAGATAGCTAAAAAACGATACATATCAAGTTTCGTTTTTCCAGTTTCTAATTTATAGTATGCGTTTTGACTTAAACCAATTTTTTCTCCAAAATCCACTTGCGACATCCCCGTTTTTAATCTTTCTTCTTTTAACTTTATAAGAATTAAAGAAAGTTCAATTTCTGTAGACTTTTTCATGCTCTTTTTTTGTGCTAAAGATATTATTATTATTATTATAAAAATAGCTTTTGCGACTAATGGTTAACCCTATTTTAAAATAGGGTTAACCATTAGTCGCAAAAGGAGTAGGAATATTTTTGTGTCAGTTTTTTAAATGTATAGTTTTGAAAAACATTGCAATTTAGTCAATATGCTATGGTTGACTATAAATATTTCATAGATTAACTAAATATTTTATTAAATTAAAAATTATGAAAAAAGTATTTTTAACAGCACTATTTTTAGGTGCTTTTGTTACAGCGAATGCAACAGGTTTAGAAAAAATGAATGATAACAATATTGAGTCATTTAAAGTAGAAAACTTTGTAAAAAAAGATGTTAAAACAATTTCTACTATAAGTTATGATGAAGTTAGTGGTGACTGTAGTATTCATATTAAGAATAATCAAACAGGACAAACTGTAGTTAATATTACTGTGAAAACAGAGACGGCAGCAGATTGTAAGCAGCTATTGTCAGACTTGTTAGATGCATTACAGTAATAATTAATTTTAAAGGTTTTGCATGTATTAAAAAACATGTAAAACCTTTTATGTAATAAGAAAAAAATGAAATTTATTTTACTATTACTTATGCCTTTATTAGGGTTTTCACAACAAAATAAGATTACTGTTGAGTATGATTTTTATGATAATTCTAGATATAATGAAACAATTGCAGTATTAAATTGTGATAATGAGAAAGCCATATTTAAAACTTTTTTAGAAAAATTAAATACAGGTAACAAGGCAAGAATAACTTCTTCTAATGAGATTACTATAGGTGGAGATAGAATTGATATTTATAGATTAACCAATAAAAAAAACAATACACTTATTAGTTATGATATAAGAAAAAAAACTATTTATGAAATAGTTGAAGAAATTCCAAAAATGAATTGGAAAATAGATTATACAGAAACAAAAAAAATAGCTAACTATAATTGTAATAAAGCAACAGTTAATTTTAGAGGTAGAGATTATAAAGCATGGTACTCTATAAAATTACCTTTTTCTTTTGGTCCATGGAAATTTAATGGTTTACCAGGTTTAATTCTAGAAATAAAAGATGTAACGAATACTTTTAAATGGAGAGCAAGTAAAATTAAATATCCAGGTGTAAAAAAAATTGAAGTTCCTTACAAAAAAGTTAAAAGAGTATCCTTAAGAAAACTTATTAAAATTGAAGAAGAGAATTCGAAAATAATGAGGGCTAAACTTATGAGTTTATTACCAAAAGATGCAATTGTTACAATACCTAAAAATGATAGAAATGACCTTGAATTAGTATATGAATGGGAAAAATAAATTTATTTTTTACAGTTTATTTATTGGTATTTGTTAATAGTTTGTTCTCTCAATCTAAAATTCATGGATATATAAAGAATAGCCGTAAAGAAAATATTAATAGTGTTGCTGTTATTTTAAAAGATAAAAACACTAAAAGTATTGTGTCTTATTGTTATTCAAATGAAAAAGGATATTTTTATTTTGATAAAGTTAAAAAGGGACATTATTCTTTAACATTTTCCTCGTTGCCTTATAAAGAATTAACTATTGATTTACTTGTTGATAATAAGCTAGTAGTTATTGAAAAAAAGGTTGTTCTTGAGGATAATAAAATAACATTAGATGAAGTAATTGTAAAAAGTAAGCGTTCAATTATTGTTAAAAAAGATACAATACTCTTTAATGTGTCATCTTTTATAGATGGAAGTGAATATTCTGTAGAGGATTTATTAAAGAAAATTCCCGGGCTTACTGTAGATAGTGAAGGAACTATAAAAGTAGGAGATAGGGAGATAGAAAAATTAATGGTAGATGGTGATGATTTCTTTGAAAAAGGTTACAAGATATTATCTAAAAACATGCCTTCTTATGCTATAAAAGAAGTAGAGATACTAAAAAAATATTCTAATAATCGTTTATTAAAAGGTATAGAAGATAGTGATAAAGTTGCTTTAAATTTAAAACTAGATAAAAATTCAAAAAGAATTTGGTTTGGTAATTCTAAAGCAAGTATTGGTAATAATAATTTTTATCATTTCAAGGGGAATTTAATGAATTTTGGAAAGAAGAATAAGTATTATTTTCTTACCAATTTAAATAATTTAGGATATGATGCGGTAGGTGATGTACAAGAGTTAATAAATCCGTATAGATTAGATGAACCTGGTAGTATTGGAGATGATCAAAAAGCAACAAGTTTATTAGAATTATCAAATATAAATTTAAGCTTTAATAAAAATCGTACAAATTTTAATAATGCAAAGTTACTATCATTAAATGCAATTTTTAATCCTTCAGATAAACTAAAGATAAAAGCTTTAGGTTTTTTTAATAGTGATATTGTTGGTTTTACTAAAAACAGCCTAGAGATTGTTGATTTAGATAATATTAGTTTTGATAATAAAGAAAATTATAAGCTAACAAAAAAGAATAACATCGCTTTTGGTAAACTGGATATAAATTATAATATATCTAAAAATAAAATGTTGGTATCTTCTCTAAAGTATAATCAAGGGGATTTTAATAGCGTTTCCAATTTAGTGTTTAATGGTGATACAACAATTGAAGGAGTAAAATCTAAAAATAAACTGTTTGATCAAAAAATAACCTATACTCATAAATTAGATGACAAAAAGGTGTTGTTATTAACAGGGAGATTAATAAATGAAGAAACACCTCAAAATTACAAAGTAGATAGATTTTTGTTTAGTGATTTATTTGTAAACACCGATAAAGTTAACAATGTAAAACAATATAGTGCGAACTATATGCAATTTGCAGGTGTGAGTGCTCATTTATTAAATAGAAAAAAAAATGGGAGTTTATTAGAATTACAATTAGGTAATAAGTTTAGAGGAGATGAGCTTACATCTAATTTGTCTTTACTAGAGAATACTAATGTTATAAGTACGCCTGTTGGATATCAAAATAAAACTATTTATAGGGTAAATGATTTGTATCTTAAGAGTAAATATCTTTATAAGCTTAAAAAAATTAATTTTTTGGGAGAATTAAATTTTCATCAAATTCTTAATTTTCTAAAAAATGAAAATACTACAAAAGAACAAAAACCTTTTTTTATAAACCCTAAGATAGGGGTTAGTTGGGCTATAAATGATAGAAATAAAATTTCATCTTATTATTCTTATAATAAAACAAATACAAGTATAATAGATGTTTATAGTAATTATTTACTAACTGATTTTCGATCTTTTTCAAGAGGAATCAATGAATTAAATCAATTGAGCACATCTAACTTAAGGTTTAACTATAATTTAGGTAATTGGAGTGATCGTTTTTTTGCTAACATTTCAATGTTTTATAATGTAAATCATGATTTTTTTTCCTCAGATATTAATTTAAGTCAAAATTACGTTCAAGTAAATAAAGTTTTAATTAAAGATAGAAAGTTAATAGGAATTGTAGCAAATGCAGACTACTATTTTAAGTTTATTAATTCAATTTTAAAACTAAAAACTGGTTATGTTAAGAGTGAATATAAAAACACAATTAATAATTCTAGTTTAAGAGAAATAATAACAAAGAATTATAATTATGGTTTTGAATTACGTTCTAGTTTTCGAGGTTTTTTTAATTACCATATAGGGTCAGAATGGAAAGATATTCAAATAAAAATTATAGAAAATAATTCTTTTGTAGATAATGTTAGCTTTTTAGATTTATCCTTTGCATTTAACAAAAGTCTTAATTCTAAAATAAAATTAGAACACTATTCTTTTGGAAATTTAAAAGTAAATAATAGGTATACTTTTTTAGATTTTGAAAGCACTTACACGTTAATTAAAAATAAATTAACAATGGAGTTAGTTGGTAAGAATTTGTTTAATGTAAAGCAGTTCAGAGATTCTAATATAAGCGATATTGGAACTTCGACAACAGAATACAATCTGCTGCCAAAATCTATACTAATAGGTTTGGAATATAGGTTCTAAAGAATAAACTTACCTATTTATTCCACGTTGATTAATCCACCTTTGGTATTTAGCCGCGTTTCTGTTGTGTTGTGCTAAAGAACTTGCAAAATCATGAAAACCAATATTATCTACACTTGCACACATATAATAGTAACCATGTTTTTTGTAGTTTAAAACTGCATCTATTGATGATACATCTGGCATTGCAATTAATGATGGCGGTAAACCTGTATTTTGATACGTATTATAAGGCGATTTAATTTTAAGATCGTTATTAAGTACACGTTTTACAATAAAGTCATCACCTTTAAGTTGTTTAATCGCATATATAACTGTAGGGTCTGCCTGTAAATGCCAACCATCTCTTAACCTGTTTAAATACAAACCAGCTACAATTGGGCGTTCGCTTTTTTGCGCAGTTTCTTTTTGTACGATAGAAGCCAAGGTAATAACTTCCTTTTTTGATAAGTTTAGTTTTTTAGCTTTAGCTAATCTTGCTGTATTCCAAAAGCGATTGTATTCAATAAGCATTTTACTGCGGAATTTTTCAGCAGAGGTGTTCCAATAAAATTCATAACTATTAGGAATATACATACCTAACGCATTTTTTTGATTGAAACCATTTTTCACTAAAAAGTCTTTCTCTCTCATTACTTTTACTAAAGAAGTGGAGTCAGTTTCAATTTGTTCTGCAATTCTACCTGCCAGTTTTTCTAATGAATCTTGATTGTTAAAAGATAATTTTATAGGAGTTTGGTTTCCGCTCCTTAATAAGTTTACCAAATCGTTTAAACTCATTCCTTTTTTAAGAATGTATTTTCCGCCTTTCGGTTTTGTGAATTTTTTCTTTTCGGCAACCCAAATAAAGTTTTCAGGTTTATCGATGTAATTAGATAGCTGTTTTTTTAATCCATCAAAAGTATCATCAGATTTTATATAAATAGCGCCGCTTTTAGTAACCGCATTGCCAAATATTTTCTGATAAAAATTAAAACCAATAGTTCCGCCAATTAAAAATATAATGGCAATAGCTATGTATATTATTTTCTTATTCATTTATCAATTGAAATAAAATTTCGTCTTTATATATATTGTTGCTTAGAATCCAATCTTTTTTAACACCGATTTCTTTAAAATTGTGTTTTGTAAAAAGATGAATGCTGTTTTTATTATCGCTTGTAATATTAGCGTATAATTGGTGTATTTGTAAGTATGTAAAACAATAGTTGTTTAATAGTTGTAAAGCTTCAGATGCAAATCCGTTTTGTTGATAATCAGGGTGAATTAAAATTCCGATGCCGGCTCTTTTATGCTGCGGATTAAAATCAAAAACATCAATCATACCAATAGCATTTAACGAAGTGTTATCTTCAATAACTAGGCGTAATTGTTTTGCTTCATATATATCTAAATGGGCATTTTCTAAATATTGCTTTAGAATAAATTTAGAAAACGGTGCTTGCGTATGGCTAATTTCCCAAAAAGATTCATTGTTTTCTATTTGAAATAGAAACTCCAAATCATAGGGTTCAAGCGCTCTTAAATTTATATGTGTACCTTTTAATGTATTCATTACAATTCAATTTCGCCTTTAAAGACAAAAAGGGCAGGTCCTTTTAGAAAAATATTTGTGTAATTTCCGTTTTCTTCATCAAAACTAACTTCTAATAAACCGCCTTCTACAGGTAGTTTAATTAAAGTTTCAGTTGTTCTTTTAGTAGCGTGCATTGCAATAGCAACTGCTGTAACGCCTGTTCCGCAGGCTAAAGTTTCATTTTCCACACCTTTTTCATAGGTTCTAACCCTAAAAGTATTGTTGTTTATTTGTTGTGTGAAATTAACGTTGGCACCAGGAGAATCGTAACTATATCTTATTTTTTTCCCGTTTTCAAAAACAGGGTAATTATCTAAGGATTCAACTATCTCTACATGATGTTGTGTGCCTGTAAATGCATAAACAGCGTCTTTTTTTATGTTGATTTCGTTTACGTTTACCATGTGTAATGAAATAATGCCATTGTCAATTTCGGCATAATGTTCACCATCAAAAGCAGTAAAAGTTGTTTTACGATCAATAATGTTTAGTTTTTTAGCAAAGGCAACGGCACATCTTCCGCCATTTCCGCACATAGTTTCGCTTCCATCTGCATTAAAATAAATCATTCTAAAATCGGTTGTGTTGTGATTTTCAATTAAAATCACGCCATCGGCACCAATTCCAAAATTTCTATTACATAGTTTATTAATAAAAGCAATGTTATTTTTCGGAAATATTTTTGTGCGGTTATCGACTATAACAAAGTCGTTACCTGTTCCTTGGTATTTGTAAAAAACTAAATTCATAAGAAGCAAATATACAAGATTTCTAATGAATTAAAATGTGTTAAATAGCGGTTAAAATCCGTTAAAACAACGTTAAACAACTTTTTTGAAAATGTTAAAATATTATATTTGAATAGATAAATTTTGTAAGCAAATGAAAAAAACAATTAAAACATTAGGAATCGCCATTTTAGGAGGCGTAATTACACTTGCAGGATATAAGATGTTTATTGAAAGTCCGCAAGAAATAATTCAGGTGAGCGAAATACAATCACCATTAAAAACAATACCAGCAAACTATTCATCAACAGTCATTAATTCGGAATTAAGTCCTACTGATTTTACCGAAGCGGCAGATAAAACAGTGCATGCAGTAGTGCATGTTAAAAATACAGCGGTAAGAACACAGCAGAATCCGTATGCGCAACTTTTCGGGCGAAGCGGTACACGTAAATATGAGCAAGTAGGAACGGGAAGTGGAGTTATAATTTCACCTGACGGATATATTGTAACCAATAATCATGTGATAGAAGGAGCGAGTGAAATTGAGATTACCTTAAATAATCGTAAAAAGTTAAAAGCTGTTTTAGTAGGAACTGATAAAAGTAATGATATTGCTTTGTTAAAAGTAGCTACAGACGAGGATTTACCGTATTTACCTTTTGGTAATTCTGATAATGCAAAAATAGGAGAATGGGTTTTGGCAGTAGGAAATCCTTATAATTTAACATCAACAGTTACAGCAGGTATTGTAAGTGCAAAGGGAAGAGATTTAGATGGAAATAGAAATATTGAAGCTTTTATTCAAACAGATGCAGCCGTAAATCCTGGTAATAGTGGTGGAGCTTTAGTAAATACTAGAGGAGAATTAATAGGGATAAACACAGCAATATCATCTAAAACAGGTTCTTTTATTGGGTATTCTTTTGCAGTGCCATCTAACATTGCTAAAAAGGTAGTGGATGATTTGTTAGAATTCGGATCTGTACAAGAGGCTATAATTGGTATTAGCGTTGATAATTCAATAAAAGATATTGAAGGTGTTAAAATAGGTGAAATAGAAAGTAATAGTGAAGCAATAAAAGCAGGTTTATTAGAGGGGGATATTATAACCAAAGTAAACAATATTAAAATAACTAAGTTCTCTGATTTGAAAGGGCAATTAACGGCAAAAAGACCAGGAGAATATGTAAACTTAACGGTTACTAGAGATGGTGAAGATTTAATGAAAACTGTTAAGTTGGCTAAAAAAAGTACATTCACCTCGTTTTCTTTCGGAGTACAATTAAAAGATTTAACATCAAAAGAAAAAAGAAAGTATAATATAAAGCAAGGTGCAAAAATTACGGCAACTAAAAACAAAGGGTTTCAGTATTATAAAGTAGGTGCAGGTTATATTTTAACTAAAATAAACGGTAAAGAAATAACAAGTGCTTCTGAAGCTGTTACTGCTTTAGATGCTTATACTGGTAATCAACAAATGATACTAGAATTAATGAGTCCTGAAGGTAAAAAAGAATATTTTAGATTTTAAAACATATAGCTAAAAGGTACAAATGTCGTTGAAAATTATTTTTTAGCGACATTTTTCTTTGATGAAACTATTTATGAAACCGTTTGAAATCCTTATTTTTACAGCAAATTTTAAAAAAATTAGTTAACACACAACTATGTCAACAATAACAAATTACGAAAGTGAAGTAGTAGGTCAAGCGCAAGTAAGACGAGCTACGGTTGAGTTTATTAATATCGTTAATGATTTATGGTACGATAAATCTATAGAATTAGTATTATTTAGAAATCCGTTAGTAGATAAAAGAGCTAGTGAGGTTTTAAATTTAATAGATTATGCTAGAGAATTCGTAGCAAAACCAATTTCTATAAACGATGCTTTAGAAATAGCAAAAGCAATACAATCTATCGATTTACCAGCATCAAAATTAGATATCGGTAAATTAGCATACGAATATCATTTACAAGACGATGACAATGCTGATAAATTAGCTTTTGTACAAAATCAATTAAAAGACGCTACACAGGCAGAAAATATTCAGCCTAAAGATGTTGTGTTATATGGTTTTGGACGTATCGGTCGTTTATTAGCGCGTGAGTTAATGAGTAAAATGGGTAAAGGTTCTCAATTAAGATTAAGAGCAGTTGTTACTCGTGGTGAAATTAACGAAGCAGTATTAGAAAAAAGAGCATCTTTATTAAGTATCGATTCAGTTCACGGAGATTTTTTAGGAACTGTTCAAGTTGATGTAGATAACAATGCGTTAATTATTAACGGAACTACAGTATATATGATTTCTGCTGGTAAACCAGAAGATATCGATTATACTAAATACGGAATCAACGATGCATTAATTATAGACAACACAGGTGCATTTAAAGATAAAGAAGCATTAAGTCGTCATTTAGTACCAAAAGGAGCAAGTAAAGTATTATTAACTGCGCCAGGTAAAGGAATTCCGAATATCGTACACGGAGTAAATCATGCCGAAAACAACCCTGATAATATAGATATTTTCTCTGCAGCCTCATGTACAACCAATGCAATTACACCAGTTTTAAAAGTCTTAGAAGATAACTTCGGAATAAAAAAAGGACATTTAGAAACAATACATGCTTATACTAATGATCAGAATTTAGTAGATAATATGCATAAAAAATACCGTAGAGGTAGAGCAGCAGCTTTAAACATGGTAATTACAGAAACTGGAGCAGGTAAGGCTGTTGCAAAAGCATTACCAGCTTTAGAAGGTAAATTAACATCAAGTGCTATTCGTGTTCCAGTACCAAACGGATCATTAGCAATATTAAACTTACAATTAAATTCAAGCACCACGGTAGAAGCTGTAAATGCTATTATGAAGCAATATGCTTTAGAAGGTGATTTAGTAGAGCAAATTCAATACTCATTAAATAATGAATTAGTATCATCAGATATAGTTGGTACAACAGCTCCTTCAATTTTTGATAGTAAAGCAACTATTGCAGATGGTAATACAATTGTAATATATGTTTGGTATGATAATGAGTACGGGTATTCTCATCAAGTAATGCGTTTAGCAAAGCATATCGCTAAAGTTAGACGTTATACATATTATTAGCATAATATAATAAATTAGTAAAAATAGGTCAAAACATTTTTTGTTTTGACCTATTTTGTTATATTTGAGGATTATAACCCCTAACTCCCCAAATTATGAGAAAAGTATTCCCTATGCTTTTGTTGTTGCTAAGTGTCGTAACAACATCTTTTTCGCAAGAAATTAATGAACTAGATTTTTTAACGTCAGGTAAATGGCAGGTTGAGTCAGTACAAATCGGTGATGAAATTCAAAATTATTCAGATGATAACAGTTGGATGGTTTTTCACAAAGATGGTAAGTACCAAGTTGTAATGAGTGATGATGAAAAGAATGGTAATTGGAAGTTTGTAGAAGCTACCAAATCTATTAAATTAGAAGGAGATGAAAGTTTAATTGATGGTTTAAAAATTAAGCTATTAAATGACAAAGAGCTTTTGTTTTCTGCAACAGAAGGAGATATCGTTTACTCGATGAAATTAAGAAAATAATATATAAAGCATCATATATTAAAAAAAAGACTAAAGCGAAAGCTTTAGTCTTTTTTTTGTTAAAAAATTAGTATGTATTTTAAATTTTGGTTTTTAATTGTAAATAATTAAATTTATTAACTTTATTTTTAAGAATAAATTATATTACTGAAGGTTTTATGTAGTAGTGAAAACAATCTATACATAAAATGATACCATCTATACAAAAGTGTTTTTGTAAAGCGTTTTTTCGTTGCATATTTGTAGTATAATACACAGGGAAAATCATATTGATAAATTGGGGGATTAATCAATATGGAAAATTTTAAAAAAGCATCACTTATTTTAGGTGATGCTTTTTTGTTTGTGTTTTTTTAGTGATTGAGTTAAAAATCAATTGCACATATTACTACTTGTATATGTATTAGTGATTTCTATTTTAAACAACTACACAACTTTTGTTATTGACGATTAATACCCAAAACTTTTTCTTAAATTAGCTTTAAAATTAAAGATATGAAATTATTTTTTCCTTCTATTTTAATAATATTAATGATTGCAACAACTAATGCGCAAACAAGATTACCATATTACGAGATTCCGGAAGCAGCAACGGAATATACTGCAGGAGCAGTTGCTAGTAGAATCATAGACGGATTAGGTTTTCGTTATTATTGGGCAACAGAAGGATTAACAGTTAAAGATTTGGATTTTAAGCCAAATAAAGAATCAAGAAGTTCAATGGAAACAATAGATCATATTTTAGGCTTATCTCAGGTTACTTTAAATGCGATGTTAAAGAAACCGAATGGAGAAAAACAACCTGAAATGACATTTACAGAGAAACGTAAAAAGACGTTAGAAAATTTAAAAGATGCAAGTGATATTTTAAGAGTAAGCAAAGATGTATCACAATATAAAATTATATTTGGAGAAAAAGAATTCTCGTTTTGGAACACTTTAAACGGACCAATATCGGATGCAACTTGGCACGTTGGTCAAATAGTTTCTTTTCGTCGTTTTTCTGGGAATCCAATATCAAAAGGAATTCAGTTTTTAACAGGTACAGTAAAAAAATAATATATTGTTAGTCCTACTATTTTAATGACAATTCAACAACAAATACAATCGCTTCGCGATGAACTAAATCTGCACAATTATAATTATTATGTGTTAGATAATGCAACTATTTCAGATTATGATTTCGATATAAAACTGAAAGAGTTGGAAAAGTTAGAGTTAGATAATCCACAGTTTTTTAATTCAAATTCGCCAACGCAGAGAGTAGGAGGAGAAATTACTAAAAATTTCGAAACTATTACTCATAAAAACAGAATGTATTCTTTAGATAATTCTTATTCTAAAGAAGATTTACAAGACTGGGAAAAGCGCATTCAAAAAATGTTAGGCTCTGATGATATTGAATATACATGCGAGCTTAAATACGATGGCGCATCTATAAATTTAACCTATGAAAAAGGTCAGTTTGTAAAAGCGGTAACACGAGGAGATGGTTTTCAGGGAGATGATGTAACCACTAATATTCGTACTATAAAATCAATCCCGTTAACACTTAATGGTGATTTTCTTGCTGATTTTCAGATGCGTGGAGAAATCATCTTACCTCTTGAAGGATTCCGTAAAATGAATGAAGCAAGAGTTGTAAATGGAGAAGAAGAATATAAAAACCCTAGAAATACAGCAAGTGGAAGTTTAAAATTGCAAGACAGTGCTGAGGTTGCAAAACGCCCATTAGATTGTTTTTTGTATCAAGTAGTTACAGAAGAACGTAAATATAAAACACATTATGAGAATTTAGAGAATGCTCGAAAAGTAGGTTTTAAAGTGCCAGAAACAATTACACTAGCAAAAACTATCGATGCTGTTTTTGATTTTGTAAATAACTGGGATGTTAAAAGACATGATTTGCCATATGAAACAGACGGAGTTGTAATTAAAGTTAATAATTTACAACAACAAGAAGAACTTGGGTATACGGCAAAAGCACCGCGCTGGGCAATAGCTTATAAGTTTAAAGCAGAACAGGTATCAACAGTTTTAGAAGAAATAACGTATCAGGTAGGCCGAACAGGAGCTATAACGCCAGTAGCAAATTTAAAACCTGTGCAATTAGCAGGAACTGTAGTGAAAAGAGCTTCGTTACATAATGCTGATCAGATTGAAAAATTAGATATTCGAATAAATGATACTGTTTTTGTAGAAAAAGGAGGTGAGATTATTCCGAAAATTATAGCAGTAGATGTATCAAAAAGACCTGATGATTCTGAACCTACAAAATATGCAACCAATTGCCCAGAATGTAATACCGAACTTATAAGAAATGAAGGTGACGCAAAACATTACTGTCCGAATGAGTTTGGGTGTGCACCACAAATTACAGGAAGAATTCAACATTACATCAGTAGAAAAGCCATGGATATAGATGGTTTAGGAGGAGAAACGGTCGATTTATTGCGTAAAGAAGGATTGATTGAGAGTTATGCTGATTTATATGATTTAACAGTTGATCAGATAATTCCGTTAGAGAGAATGGCTGAAAAGTCTGCTAGAAATATGATAGCAGGAATTGAGAAGTCAAAAGAAATTCCGTTTGAAAAAGTACTGTTTGCTTTAGGAATTCGCTTTGTGGGAGAAACTGTAGCAAAAAAACTAGCAAAGCATTTTAAGTCGATAGATAATTTATTAGCGGCCGATTTAGAAACGCTAATTTCTGTAGATGAAATAGGAAGTAGAATAGCCCAAAGTATTATCGATTTTTCAAACAATTTAGAAAATATTCAATTAATTAATAGGTTAAAAACTCACGGAGTTCAGTTAGAGGTTTCTGCAGAAAGTTTAGAAGGTCAGACAGATAAACTTGCTGAAAAAGTATTTGTGGTTTCTGGTGTTTTTCATCAAATGAGTAGAAATCAACTTAAAAAAGCTATTGAAGATAACGGCGGAAAAGTAAGTTCATCAATCTCTAAAAAAACAAGTTTTATTGTTGCTGGAGATAATATGGGACCAAGTAAATTAGCGAAAGCAGAAAGTTTAGGTGTTTCTATTATTTCTGAGCAAGATTTTATCAATATGATTAATTAAGAAAATATTTTTAAAAACATAAATTTACTCAAACTCATATTGTAATATGACAAAACAGATTAAAATAACGATTGCATCCATTATTTTTTTATTAGTAGTTATTATAGATGTGTATGCGGTGATAATTCAGGATAAAAGTTTAGAAATGATTTTTAAACCTTTACTAATGACAACCTTGGTAATAGTTTATTTACTATCTGTTAAGAAACCTAATTTCTGGTTGGTTTCAGCATTGTTTTTTTCATTTTGGGGTGATGTATTTTTATTAGATAAAACAAATTATTTTGTATTCGGATTGGCTTCTTTTTTAATAGCACATGTTTTGTACGTAAAAATGATTTCTAAATTTTTAGCAAAAAAATCTATTGTTAAAATATTAAAAGCAGCGGTGATTTTTGTGCTGTTGTTTTTGGGAGTATTGTATTTAATAAAAGATAATTTAGGAGAAATGTTAGTTCCTGTAATTGTATACGGAATTGCAATTTCAGGTTTTGGTACTTGTGCTTTGTTAAATTATCAACAAGAAAAATCATTAGCAAATTTATGGTTATGGCTAGGTGCTATCTTGTTTATAGTATCCGATAGTTTAATTGCTTTAAATAACTTTTACAGTCCAATGTATTTCTTAGATTTTTTAATAGTTGTTTTGTATATTGTATCTCAATATTTTATATGTAAAGCGTTAATTTTAAAATAGATGTAAATGTCTCTCAGAGTTATTGAGCTTATATTAAGAACATTTTTTTTTATTGTTTCCGCAATATATTTATATGTAGTTTTTATGGGGATAGATATTTTAAAGCCATTTTTAATATCCTTACCAGTAATTTTTCTAGGTACTCTCTATGTGTTAAAAGTTAAAAAGAAAGATATTTTAGTAGTAATAGCTTTTGTTTTAACGATATTAGGAAGTGTTTTTAGCACTTTTAAAGAGTTTTACTTGTTAGCAGTAGTTTTATCTTTATAGAGCACTTGCTATTTATAAAGCTAATAATAAGTTATATAAAACCTAAAGAAAGAGGTTTAGTGCCTTTGTATATCTTGTTGTTTTTAGCTTTTTTTATACTACTATTTTTAATGATTTATGGAGAGGCAGAAAGAGATATAGGTTATATAGTAGTTCTTGTTTATGGTTTTACAGCGTTTTCTTTAGGCGCATTAGCTTTTGCTAATTTTTTATACAAAATGAACAAAGCTAATTTTTTACTTCTTTTAGGTTTTTTTATGAGTATTGCTTCAGATTCGGTGTATGCAATTGATTTACTCGATGAAAAAAATTCATATTATTTGTTTTTAGCGGAGTTGCTGTATTGGTTTTCTTATTATGTTATTTATACAGGATTTACTAATAAAAATAAAAAAGCAATAAAACAATAATTGTTAAAAATTAGATGTCTTCTTTTTTAAGGTTTGAGTATGTATAAGTTATGAGAAATCCCTTATTAAAGGATTTTTTTTCTGTTTACAAATATTAGTATAATTGCAGAAAAAAGAGTTACTGTAGCGCTTATAAATAAAATCCCGCCATCATTATTATGTTCAATACCTAGCTTTGTTAAATGAGCAGTAATTGCTCCGCTCATTAAACCTATTGTTAATACAGCACCTAACCATAAGTGTTTAGGTGTAAATAGTAATACAACGGCGACAAACTCTAATATGCCAGTTATTATTCTCATAAAAGCTTCATTTTTACCAGCTAACTTGGTAAATAACTCAATACTCTCTTGTGCACCGGTAAACTTAAAAAACAATGTTTGTATCATAATAATACTAATAAGTAGTTTTAATAAAAAAGGAAAATATTTTTTCATTTATATTAAGTTTATGTTATAGACGGTCAGTATTTTAACGCCTTACATTTATATAAAAACTCTTTTTTTTTGAAGTTATTATACCCTTAGTATTTGAGTTTGATTTGTAGTAAAAATTAATAATAATATTCTAGAGAGACTATATCATAGGGAGTTAATTAAATTGAATATAGGAGCTATAAAAAGTGTATTAACAAGAAAAAACTTCTTATTTTTGCCGTCTTTTTAAAGAAAATCAATGTGTACTGTTATTGATAAAAAGTGAAATTTAGAGTTGTTTTTTTATAAAATTCTATAAAACATGATAAGAAAAAGGATACTGTTAGTATTGTTGATGTTGTTTTTTATTGTTTCAGTTACAGATATATTTGCTGTGATAACTCAAAATAAAACAATGGAAATTATATTTAAGCCATTGTTGATGCTTTCACTTATAGCTATATACTTTCTTTCTACTAGAAAAGTTAATTTATGGTTAGTGGCAGGTTTGTTTTTTGCATTTTTAGGTGATGTTCTTTTATTAGATCAAAAAAAATATTTTGTATTTGGTATTGCATGTTTTTTAGTTACACATGTGCTGTATATAAAACTGACAATAGATTTGATAAAGAATATATCCTTTACAAGAATAGTATTTTCGTTAATACCATATATATTATATTTTCTAGCTATAATGTATGTTGTTTATGATAATTTAAAAGATATGTTGGTTCCGGTAGTAGAGTTCGGATTAGTAATATCAATCTTCGGATCAGTTGCTTTTATAAATTATCAAAAACAAAAAACAAAAGCCAATTTTCTTTTGCTATTAAGTGCAACTTTTTTTGTAATTTCAGATGGTTTTATTGTTTTAAATATTTATAATGAGTACAGTAAAATACTTGACTTTTTTGTAATCCTGTTATATATAACAGCTCAATATTTAATAGTAAGAGCAATTATATTAAAAGATAAATATGTAGAGGCTATAAAGTGATATTTTATAAAAATGAGAAAAATAATAATTTTACTTGTTGTATTTTGTAGTGCAGCATGTAAGCCAGAAAGAGTGTCGTTAAAATTTTTAAATGAATTTGTAGTTAAAGACTCATTGAGGTTTAAAAATACAATAATAGGCGGTATTTCAGGAATTGACTTTAATAATAACCAATATTACATGGTTGTTGATGATGCCAAGAATCCTAGAGTTTTAATAGGGAACATATTTGTGAAAAACGATTCAATAAAATCAGTAGATTTTAAGACTATAATTCAAATAGACACTACAAGTCAGTTTTATAAAAATAACATATTAGATATAGAATCTGTTTTCGTTGAAAACCATCAAATTAATTTGGTAAGCGAAGGGTCAATAAATAAGGGTAAAAATCCTAGTGTTTTTAAGATAGATAGTTTAGGTAAGTTTATAGAAAGTGCTAAAATTCCGGCATATTTCTATGCTGGTTCTAAAGCAAAACCAAAGCACAACGGAGCTTTTGAAGGTTCTTCGAAAAGTTACGACAAAAAAGGTTTTTGGGTAGCTATGGAAGCCCCACTTGAAGCAGACGGAGAGGAGTCAACATTTTACGAAACACAATCGCCCATAAGAATAACTTATTTTGATAAGAAAACAACATCAGCAACAAAGCAATTTACTTATCAATTAGAAAAAATAGACAAACCAGCAAAAGGAAAGGTGAACCTAAATGGTGTAACAGCTATTTTAGAATATACCGAAAATAGTTTTTTCGTTGTAGAAAGAATTTATCAAAGTGGTTATGGGTCTTTTGGTAATACGGTTAGGATTTTTAAAGCAACCATTAACGAAAAAACAACAAATACATTAACACTTCAATCTTTAAAAGAAGAAAAGTATATTACTCTTAAAAAAGAATTATTATTCGATTTTACAGATATTAAAGAAGTGTTAACAGATAAAATTATTGATAATATTGAAGGGATTACTTTTGGTCCGGTACTATCAAACGGAAACCGATCTTTAATTTTGGTATCGGATGATAATTTTCAAATATATGGCAAGCAACTCAATCAGTTTTTATTACTAGAAATTGAAGAGAAATAATGTACTTTAGCAGTAGTAATTATTAAAGATGATAAGTAAACTTAAACAAAAATCTATTCAGAAAATTTACGATAATAGTATTGTAAAAAATACAACAAAGATTTATAATGCCAACAAAGTAAGCAAGGTGGTAATTTTACTAGATAATGGATCTTTAGAAAATGTAATGGTGGCTAATTTGATAAATAAATTACCATTTAAGAAAGAGAATATTGTTGTATTAATTTTTAGAGAATATTCAAAGAAACAAGAAACATCTTCTAAATTTTTTACAGATAATGATTTTGGCTATAAAGCGAGTTTAAAATCAGACAATTTAAAAAACTTCGTTAAAAACGATTATGATTTACTTATTAACTACGTAAAAACGCCAAATTTATATACCAATATAATAACTTTGTTATCTAAAGCATCTCTAAAAACAGGTTTTGCAGGAATTGATGATAGGTTGTATGATCTTGTTATTTCTGATAAAGGATTAAATGAGGCTGTTTTAAATCAGGAATTAAAAAAATATTTAACAATATTAAATAAAATATAATGCAAAAATTTGTTGGTACAGGAGTCGCTTTAGTAACCCCTTTTAACGAAGATTTAAGTGTAGATTTTAACGCACTTAAAAAGTTAGTGAAATTTAATATCGATAACGGTACAAATTACTTAGTTATTAATGGAACCACGGCAGAAAGTGGAACTATTACAGTAAAAGAAAAAGAAGAGATAATTAAAGTAATTGTAAGTGAAAACAACGGTGTGTTACCTTTAGTTTTAGGTGTTGGTAGTAATAACACACAAACAGTTATAGACGAATTAAATTCTTTAGATTTATCTAATATCGATGCTATTTTATCGGTAGCGCCATATTACAGTAAACCAACACAAGAAGGTTTTTATCAGCATTTTAAAGCTATTTCTGCAGTAAGCACTAAGCCAATTATTTTATATAATGTGCCTGGTAGAACTGCTAAAAATATGGAACCGGCTACTATTTTAAGATTAGCAAATGATTTTAAAAATATAATAGGTGTTAAAGAAGCAGCAGGAAGTCAGCAACAATATTTAGAATTATTAAAAGATAAACCAGAAGATTTTTTAATTATTTCGGGTGATGATGATTTAGCTTTAGGAGTTGTTTTAGCTGGTGGAGCAGGAGTAATATCTGTTATAGGACAAGGATTGCCAAAAGAGTTTTCAAAGATGATTCAGTTAGGTTTGGTAGGAGAAAATAAAAAAGCGTACAAAATTCATTATCAATTAATGGATATTGTAAACTATATCTTCGAAGAGAATAACCCTGCAGGAATTAAATCAGTATTAATGAAACAAGGAATTTGTTTAGATGAGGTTCGTTTACCATTAGTAAAAGCAACGGAAGAATTACAAACAAAAATATCTGATTTTATAGACAATCTATAATTTGTCTAAACAAAAATATCATTTATAAGAGGCTACAGTGTTTTAATTGTAGTCTTTTTTTAGCATCTTTGTTTAATAGTTTTCTTATCTAAATTAAGTTCTGGTAAGAAATATAATTTCAAAAAAGTAAAAATATGTTATCAAAGTCAATAGAAGCTGCTTTAAATAAGCAAATAAAAGTAGAAGCAGAGTCATCACAAATATATTTATCAATGGCATGTTGGGCAGAAACTCAAGGTTTTGAAGGAGTTTCTCAATTTATGTATGCACATTCAGACGAAGAGCGTATGCACATGTTAAAGATGGTAAAGTTTGTAAATGAAAGAGGCGGGCATGCACGAGTTTCTGACTTAGCAGCGCCACCAGCAGAATTTGGTTCTTTTAAAGATATGTTTCAAACCTTATTTGATCACGAAGTAATGGTTTCAGAATCTATTAATGATTTGGTGCATATTACGTTACAAGAAAGAGATTATGCAACACATAACTTCTTGCAATGGTATGTATCTGAACAAATAGAAGAAGAAGCCTTGGCAAGAAATATTTTAGATAAAATTAATTTAATTGGCGATGATAAAGGAGGTTTATATTTATTTGATAATGATATAAAGCAAATAGTGGCGCAAGGTGCTGCTAACACTGCTGAATAAGATTAACAAACATTTAGGTATTTATACCTGTTATTATAACAGATTTTATGGTTTATTGCAATACTCTACTTAGAGTTAAAAAACGTTTTAATAATCCATAATTAATCACTAATTTTGCCAAATGCAAAAAATTAAAAATTTAGCGTATTTAGTTGTAGCACTAATAATGTTACAATCTTGTAGTTCATATCACAAAACCTTAAATAAGGGAAGTGTTGAGGAGCAATACAAAATGGCCGTAAAAATGTACGAAACACAAAAGTACAGTAAAGCCTTACGTTTGTTCGAGAAAGTAACACCTTCATTTCGTGGTAAACCACAAATGGAACGTATACAATTTATGGTTTCTCAATCTAATTTTAATGAGAAAAACTATAGTATAGCAGGATATTACTTTAATAGATTTACAAGAAATTATCCTAAAAGTTCTAAAAGAGAAGAAGCAGCTTTTTTATCAGCATTAAGCTATTATAAAGCAGCGCCAAGTTTTAGTTTAGATCCAACAGATACAAATAAAGCCTTAGAATCTTTTCAAGGATTTATTGATAGGTATCCAGATTCTGATAAATTAGACGAAGCAAATAAGTATTATGCTGAGTTGCGTAATAAATTAGAGAAAAAAGCATTTGAAATTGCAAAAACATATTACAAAACAGCTGCTTATGATTCTAGAAATTACAGAGCAGCAATTGTTGCTTTCGATAATTTGTTATCTGATTATTTAGGAACTAAATATAAAGAAGAGGCATTATATTTTCGTTTAAAAGCAGCACATGATTTTGTGTTAAAAAGTACGCAACGTAGAAAAGCTGAAAGAATTAAAGCGGCTATAAAAGCGTATGATAAGTTAAAGAGAAGCTTCCCTGAATCTAAATTCATGGGAGATTCAAATGAAATGTTAGCAACATTAAACAAGGAACAAGAACAATTAGTTAAAAGTTAAAAAATGGATTATAAAGAAACGAAAGCGGCATTAAGTACTATTACTTATAACAAAGAAGCTATCGAAGCTCCAACAGAAAACATTTACGAAGCTATTTCTATCATAGCAAAAAGAGCGAATCAAATTAATTCTGATTTAAAGAAAGAATTAGTTGATAAGTTAGATGAGTTTGCTACTTATAACGATAGCTTAGAAGAAGTGTTTGAAAACAAAGAACAAATTGAAGTTTCTAAATTTTACGAGCGTTTGCCAAAGCCTCATGCTATAGCATTAGACGAATGGCTAAACGGTAAAGTATATCACAGAACTCCAGACGTAGAATAATATGTCTGTATTAAGCGGTAAAAAAGTATTACTTGGTGTTACCGCTGGTATTGCCGCGTACAAAACAGCGAACTTAGTTCGTTTATTTATAAAATCTGGCGCAGAAGTTACGGTAGTAATGACTCCTGCGTCTAAAGATTTTATTACTCCACTTACACTTTCCACATTATCTAAAAACCCGGTTCATTCTACTTTTTACGAAAAAGAAGATGAAAACGAGTTATGGAACAATCATGTTGATTTAGGTCTTTGGGCAGATATTATGATTGTTGCTCCTGCTACCGCAAATACCTTGTCTAAAATGACAAACGGTACTTGTGATAACTTATTGTTAGCAACATATTTATCAGCAAAATGTCCAGTTTATTTTGCACCAGCAATGGATTTAGATATGTATCAACACCCATCAACTAAAAAGAGTCTAGATAGTTTACAAGACTTTGGAAATATATTAATCCCAGCTACTTCAGGTGAATTAGCGAGCGGATTGGTTGGAGAAGGTCGTATGGCAGAGCCAGAAGATATTGTTTCTTTTATAGAAAAAGATATTGTTTCTAAATTACCTCTTCGCGGAAAAAAACTATTACTTACGGCAGGTCCCACTTATGAAGCTATTGATCCTGTTCGTTTTATAGGAAATCATTCTTCAGGAAAAATGGGATTTGAAATAGCAAAAGCAGCTGCTAATTTAGGAGCCGAAGTTTTTTTAATTTCAGGGCCATCACATCAAAAAGTAAATCATTCTTTTATTCATAGAGTTGATGTAAAATCTGCAGAAGAAATGTATAATGCTTGTCATAAATATTACGGTGAAGCAGATATTGCTATTTTATCGGCAGCTGTAGCAGATTATCGACCAAAAAATGTGGCTACTCAGAAAATAAAAAAGAAAGATTCGTCGTTAGTAATAGAGTTAGAACCTACAAAAGACATTTTAAAATCTTTAGGCGAAACTAAAAAGAATCAGTTATTAGTCGGTTTTGCTTTAGAAACAGAAAATGAAGTAGAAAATGCTAAAGGCAAAATAGTAAAAAAGAATTTAGATTTAATTATCTTAAATTCACTGCAAGATAAAGGGGCAGGTTTTGCAACTGATACAAATAAAATTACGGTTATTGATGCAGAATTCAATGAGAAATCATTCGAGTTAAAATCTAAAAAAGCAGTAGCGGTAGATATTATAAACGAGATTATAAACAAAGTTAGTTAAAATAACGATCGTCTTCTCGAGTATTATTGAAAGGTAGAATGTTTTACTTTGAAGATATAAACGCAGTTTATCGAAAGATTTAATAGATATCTACTGTACTCGAACTGACAAATAAAATTATATTAAATGCGTAAGTTTTTCTTTTTAGTTTTTATTTTATCATCAGTTTTTACAATACAGTCGCAAGAGCTTAATGCTTTAGTTACTATAAATACAGATAAAGTTCAGAGTAGTAATAAGCAGGTTTATGAAACCCTTGAAAAATCATTAACTGAATTTATTAATGAAAAACAGTGGACAAACAAAAGTTTTAAACAACAAGAACGTATTAATTGCGCTTTTACAATTATTGTAAACGAGCAAAATGGCAATAATTTTAGAGCAAGTATTCAGGTACAATCTACAAGACCTGTTTACGGTTCTAGCTATGCAACACCAGTATTAAACCTTAATGATACTAATTTTAATTTTCGTTACAACGAATTTGATCCGTTAAATTTTAACCCTAATACTTACGAATCAAATTTAATATCAATCATTGCTTTTTATGCATATACAGTTATCGGTGTAGATGCAGATACGTTCGCTTTAAAAGGAGGAACAGATTACCTGAAAGCAGCAGAAAATGTAATCTTACAAGCACAATCTAATGGCGAATTAGGTTGGCAAAATCAAGTAGGAAAACAAAACCGTTTTGCGTTGATAGATAATTTATTGTCATCTAAATTTAGTTCGTTGCGTACTATTTATTACGATTATCATAGAAACGGATTTGATAACTTCTCAAACACTAAAGAAGTTGCTAAAGAAACTATAGAGAAAAATGTAATAGCGTTAGATAAGCTATACAATATAGCAATAGGTAATTATATGGTACGTGTTTTTTTAGATGCAAAAAGTGATGAAATAGCAAGTGTTTTTTCTGACGGGAAGCCTACTAAAAACACACAGCAAATGTTAAGTGTTTTATCGAAAATAGCACCTACCTATAAAGGTAAGTGGAAGAAAATTAAGTAGGTAAAAAACTAGAATAGTTTCTATAACAGTTCTTTCAATTAGTATCTTATATGTGATTTCAACTGGAATTATAAATAATGGCTTGGGTAAAACAAGAAGTTTTTTACTAGCTTTTGTGTTTTTATCAATTATAATTGATAACGTATTTTCAAGAAGAAAAAAACAATAAACTTCCGTTCTTTTTAAAGTGCTATAATTCAATCAAAATTTGTATTTTTATTCTTTTAAAGAATAGAATTTGCTTATACAATTATCCATACATAATTACGCGTTAATCAATCAGTTATCGATTGATTTTACAAAAGGTTTATCAATCATAACAGGTGAAACCGGAGCAGGGAAATCCATTTTATTAGGAGCCTTGGGCTTGGTAATGGGAAACCGTGCAGATTTATCATCTTTAAAAAACACTGAAAAAAAGTGTGTTATTGAAGCTAAATTTGCTGTTGAAGGTTATGATTTACAACGTTTATTCGAAAAACTAGATGTAGATTATGAAACAGAAACGATTATTCGAAGAGAAATTCTTCCTTCTGGTAAGTCGAGAGCTTTTGTAAATGATACACCTGTAAACTTATCGGTTTTAACAGCTTTAAAAACAAAACTGATTGATATTCACTCTCAACATCAAACATCACAACTTTCCGATGTTAGTTTTCAGTTTTCTGTGCTAGACGCCTTGGCTAAAAACCAACCAAAAATAGCATCTTATAAAAGAGGGTTAAAAAAGTATTCAGCATTAAATAAAGAGCTTAAAATTCTTCAGCAAGAAACTGAAAAATCCAACGAACAGCATGAGTATAATTTGCATTTATTTAACGAGTTAGAAGAAGCAAATTTAAAAAGTGATGAGCAAGAAGCCTTAGAAGAAAAATTAGAGCGATTAAATAACATAGAAGAAATAAAACTGAGTTTATCAGAATCTTTAGAGATATCAGTAAATGAAGAAATAGGATTACAAAATTTATTGTATTCGCTAGAAAATAGTTTGCAAAAAATAAAAGGATATTCTAAAAAATATGAAGAAATTTCTAACAGAGTTACAAGTATTAAATTAGAGTTAGATGATGTTGTTTCTGAACTAGAAAATGAGAATGAAGCGGTAGATTTTAATCCGAATGAAATAGAAGAATTAAATGATAGATTGCAATTAATTTACAACCTTCAGAAAAAACACTCGGTAGATTCGATTAAAGATTTACAGGCTATCCACGAAACATTATCAGAAAAAGTATCGCAAGTAGCCAATGCAGGAACGTTAATTGAAGCAAAAAATGCTGAGATAAATGAAGTTTCTAAAAAGTTAGATGAAGTTGCAGTAATGATAACAAAATCTAGAAACAAGGCAATTCCGAAATTACAAAAAGCCTTAGAGTTTTTGTTAACAGAATTAGGAATGCCAAATGCACGTTTTTCTATAAAACTAACAGCATCAAAAGAGTATTTTACAAACGGAAAAGATGTATTAGATTTTTTATTTTCTGCAAATAAAGGTGGTAATTTCGGAGAACTTAAAAAAGTAGCTTCAGGAGGAGAACTATCAAGAATAATGCTTTCAATAAAAAAAATATTATCAGAAAATATACAATTACCGACCATTATTTTTGATGAAATAGATACCGGAGTTTCAGGTGAAGTTTCAAACAAAATAGCAAAAATAATGCAAGATATGGGTACAGGTATGCAAGTAATTACTATTACGCATTTACCACAAATTGCAGCAAAAGGATTACAGCATTATAAAGTTTATAAAGGCGAAGAAAAAGGCGTTACAACATCTAATTTAAAGTTGTTGTCTAATGAAGAAAGAGTAATAGAAATAGCAGAAATGTTAAGCGGAAAAGACATTTCTGAAAGCGCTTTAACACACGCCAAAGAGTTATTGAATTAAAATTATGAGCGAAGACAATGCAGAAAACTTATTTTTTGAAGCAGATCAATTAATAGAAGAAAATAAAATTATTGAGGCAAAAGAAGTTTTAAGAGATTTATTAAATGAATATCCAGATTACGGTAGGGCACATAATCATTTAGGTTGGTTGTACAGTGTGAAATTTAACAATCATCCAAAAGCCAAAAACCACTTAGAATTGGCTATAAAATTCGCTCCAAATCATCAAGGAGTTTATACGAATTATGCCTATTTACTTATAGAAATGAATCTTTTTGATCAAATGCTAGTTTTCGGGAAAAAAGCAATTGATAATAATATTGCAGACAAGGGAACTATTTATAATAAAATGGGACAAGCATATGAGTTAAAAGGGGAATTAATGAATGCTTTTAAACAATATAAACTATCTGTAAAATCAGCTATTAATAACCAGTTTATAGAAGAAGTATATGCATCTGTAAATAGGGTTAAAAGTAAAATGAGTATTTTACAAAAGTTAAAACTTATTAACGATTAAACATATAATTATGTACAATTTATTAAAAGGTAAAAAAGGAATTATTTTTGGCGCATTAGATGAAAACTCTATTGCTTGGAAAGTAGCTGAACGTGCACATGAAGAAGGAGCAGAGTTTGTATTAACCAATGCACCGATTGCAATGCGTATGGGGAATATTAAAGAATTAGCAGCCAAAACAGGATCAGAAATTATACCTGCTGATGCTACTTCTATGGAAGATTTAACAAATTTAGTTGAAAAGTCTATGGAAATTTTAGGAGGTAAAATCGATTTCGTTTTACACTCAATCGGTATGTCGGTAAATGTTCGTAAAGGACGTCATTATACCGATTCTAAATATGATTTTACTACCAAAGGTTGGGATGTTTCTGCGGTGTCTTTTCACAAAGTAATGAATGTTTTATACAACAAAGAAGCTATGAATGAATGGGGAAGCATTGTTGCGTTAACCTACATGGCGGCGCAAAGAGTTTTTCCTGATTATAACGATATGGCCGATAATAAAGCCTATTTAGAGTCGATTGCCCGTAGTTTTGGATACTTCTTTGGTCGTGACCAAAAAGTTCGTGTTAATACGATTTCTCAATCACCAACACCAACTACTGCTGGACAAGGAGTAAAAGGGTTTGACGGATTTATTTCATACGCCGAAAAAATGTCTCCACTAGGTAATGCAACCGCATTAGAATGTGCAGATTATACGATTTCGATGTTTTCTGATTTAACTAAAAAAGTAACTTTACAGAATTTATTTCATGATGGCGGATTCTCTAATATGGGAGTGAGTGAAGCCGTAATGGAAAAATTCGAGTAATATTAGGTAAAGTGATAAAGAATAAAAAATGCAAGTCGTTAGATTTGCATTTTTTATTGATAAAATTATTAAAATGAATACAATTTTAGATATTGAAAAAGAGTTGGCTCCTTTAAGAAAACAGTTAAAAGAGCATACTTTATATACATCCTTAAAAACGATAGAGGATGTAAAGATATTTATGGAGTCACATGTTTTTGCGGTATGGGATTTTATGTCGTTGTTAAAAGCTTTACAAGAAAAATTAACATGTACTACCTTGCCTTGGCTTCCTGTAGTAAATCCTAAAACAGCAAGATTTATTAATGAAATAGTTTTAGGGGAAGAAACAGATGTAAATGAATTAGGAGAACCTAAAAGTCATTTCGAAATGTATATTGATGCTATGAAGCAAGCAGAAGCAAGTACAGTTGAAATAGCTAGTTTTATAAATAGCATTATAGAGCATAATACTATTGATGAATCTTTAAACAAGTGTTTAGTTTTAAAAGAAGTAAAGGAGTTTGTGTCATTTTCTTTTAACGTAATTAACACTCAAGAACCTCATATTATAGCGGCTAGTTTTACTTTTGGAAGAGAAGATGTGATTCCGGATATGTTTTTAGAAATTATTAAGAATACAGAAGATAACTCAACTTTAAACTACAATAAACTAACCTATTATTTAAAAAGACATATAGAGTTAGATGGAGACGAACATGGGCCATTATCTTTAAGAATGATAGAAGAATTATGCGGTAATGATGCACAAAAGTGGAATGATGTTTTATATTATGCTAAAGAATCTTTAAGGAAAAGAATTAATCTTTGGGACGGAATATCAAGGCAAATAATATACAATACTGTGAACTAATGAAACTAAATTTCTCCATAATAATTCCGGTTTACAATCGTCCGCAAGAAATAGATGAATTGTTAGAAAGTCTTACAAAACAAGATTTTTCTGATAATTTTGAAGTTGTTATTGTAGAAGATGGCTCAGAAGATTCGTCGGAGAATATTGTAGAGAAATATAAAAATCAACTTGATTTAAAATATTTTTTTAAAGAAAATAGCGGAGCAGGAGCAAGTAGGAATTACGGAATGCAACAAGCTACCGGAAACTACTTTATAATTTTAGATAGTGACGTTATCGTTCCGCCTCAATATGTATCAGAAGTAAAAAAAGCCTTAGAAAATAATTTTACAGATGCTTTTGGTGGTCCAGATGCCGCGCATAAAAGTTTTACCGATTTACAGAAAGCAATTAATTATTCGATGACGTCGGTTTTAACTACAGGCGGAATTAGAGGTAAGAAAAAAGGTGTTGGTAAGTTTCAGCCACGAAGTTTTAATTTAGGTTTATCGCGGAAAGCTTTCGGAAAAACAAATGGGTTCTCTAAAATGAAAACCGGTGAAGATATCGATTTAACATTTCGTTTATGGGAAAACGGATTAGAAACACAGTTAATTGAAAAAGCCTTTGTATATCATAAACGTAGAAGCACGATACTTCAGTTTTTTAAACAAATTTATTCATTCGGAACAGCAAGGCCAATTTTAAATAAAAAGTATCCAGAAACAGCTAAAATCACGTATTGGTTTCCGAGTTTATTTATTATCGGATTTGATATGAGTGCTCTTTTTGCAATTTTTGGCTATTGGTATTTTATTGCTTTCTATGGATTTTACTTTACGCTACTGTTTATAGATGCATTAATTGAGAATAAAAATATAAAAGTAGCTTTTTTAAGTATTATCACTTCTTTTACACAGTTTATTGGTTACGGTTTGGGTTTTTTAGAATCAAAGTTTTTTCCTGAAAAATAAAATTACGTCATTCCGAATTTATTTCGGAATCCCATAAAGGTTGACAATTAATCATGACGTCAAGCTGAAACAAGTTTAGCTTGACGGGAAATGTATCGTCATTACGAGGAAGAATGACGAAGTAATCTCACCTCTCAAAAAGAGATTGCTTCACTTCGTTCGCAATGACGATCAGAATTTACTACATCATTTTGAGTTTATCTGGGGTAACTATAAAGCTAGATAAAAAGTTCAGACAGACGATGATTACTTCGTCATTACAAGAAAGAATGACGAAGTAATTTTGCTTCATAAAAAAGAGACTACTTCGCTTGGTTCACAGTGAAGCTGATATTAAATAATATCTAAAATACTTTCTGGTGGGCGCCCAATAACAGCTTTATCTCCATTAATAACAATAGGACGTTCTATTAGTTTAGGATTAGCAATCATGGCTTGTATAATTTCAGCATCAGACAATTCTTTTCCTTTAAACTCTTCTTTCCAAACTTTTTCATTCTTACGAACTAATTGAATAGGAGTGATGTTTAATAAGTTAATAATCGTTTTTAATTCGGTCTCTGTAGGAATATTCTCTAAGTATTTTATAACTTCAAATTCCTTACCTGAATTTTCTAAAATTTCTAATCCGCAACGCGATTTACTACACCTGTTATTGTGAAATATTTTTATCATTTTGTTTTAAGTTTTATCAGTTCGAGTAATTTTCGATTTCAAGAGAAAATTATATCGAGAACTTTTTTATGAATTATCTTTTTGTCCGTTTAACATTAAATACGATTTTAAAAACGGATTTATGTTTCCGTCCATCACCGCATCTACATTTCCCGTTTCGTGTCCTGTACGCACATCTTTTACTAATTTATAAGGATGCATTACGTAATTACGAATCTGACTTCCCCATTCGGTTTTAAGCTTACCAGCTTCAATATTTTCTCTTGTAGCCAAACGTTTTTGCAATTCAATTTCATACAATTGCGACTTTAGCATCTTTAAAGCGGTGGCTCTATTATCATGTTGCGAACGCGAGTTAGAACACTGAATTTGAATTCCGCTTGGTTTATGAGTCAACTGAACCTTGGTTTCCACTTTGTTTACATTTTGCCCACCAGCACCACTAGAACGAGCGGTAACAATTTCGATATCAGCAGGATTTATTTCTATTTCAATGGTATCATCAGCAACAGGAAACACATATACAGAGCCGAATGTGGTGTGTCGTTTTCCGTTACTATCAAAAGGAGAAATACGAACCAATCGATGTACACCATTTTCACCTTTTAACCATCCGAAGGCATAATCACCATCAAACTCAATAGTAACTGTTTTTACACCGGCAACATCACCGGCTTGGTAATTATGTGTTTTTAATTTAAAACCTTGCTTTTCTGCCCACATGGTGTACATACGCATTAACATTTCTACCCAATCACAACTTTCGGTACCACCAGCACCAGCAGTAATTTGAATGGTTGCACTTAAATTATCACCTTCTTCAGAAAGCATATTTTTAAACTCAATATCTTCTAAAAAATTAGCCGTTTTTTCAAACTGTTCTATTACTTCGGTTTCATCAACAGCATCTTCTTTATAAAAATCATATAAAACAGTAAGATCATCATTCATTGAAATAACCGAATTGTAATCGCTTACCCATTTCTTTTTAAAACGGAGCGATTTCATTAAAACTTCGGCTTCTTTAGGATTGTTCCAAAAATCAGGATTAACAGTTTTTTCTTCTTCATTATTAATTTCAATCAACTTCTTGTCAATCTCTAAATATCCTTTTAACTTGCCAATTCGTTCAGTAATATTTTTAAGCTGTTCGTGTGTAATCATACAACAAAAATACATTTTAAAATCGTAGATAAAAATGGAAATAAACTTAATAAGCGATACTGTTACCAAGCCAACAAAATTAATGATGAAGGCAATGATGAATGCAGAAGTTGGTGATGATGTTTTTGGTGCTGACCCGACGGTAAACGCATTGCAAGAAAAGGTTGCTAAACTTTTTAATATGGAGGCTGCTTTGTTTTTTCCTTCGGGAACAATGGCAAATCAAACAGCTATTAAAATTCATACACAACCTGGCGATAGAATGTTTTGTGATAAATGGGCACATGTGTATAATTATGAAGGTGGTGGAGCCGCTTTTAACTCAGGAGTAACCTCTCATTTAATCGATGGGCAAAGAGGTATGTTTACCGCAAACCAATTAAAAGAAGCCGTATCAGGAAGAGCAGATATTCATGCACCATACAGTCGTTTGGTTTGTATAGAAAACACCACAAATAAAGGAGGAGGTGCTTGTTGGGATTTTGAAGAATTAAAAAAGATTCAGAAAGTAGCTAAAAAGAATGAATTAGCTTTTCATTTAGATGGCGCGCGTTTATTTAATGCGTTAGTGGCTAAAAACGAAACTCCTGCTCAGTATGGCGAATTATTTGATACGATTTCTATTTGTTTGTCTAAAGGATTAGGAGCTCCTGTAGGTTCTATTTTAATAGGAAGTAAAAAGGATATGGAAAAAGCTTTACGTGTGCGTAAATTATTTGGTGGGGGAATGCGACAAGCTGGTTTTTTAGCAGCTGCAGCAATTTATGCGTTAGATAATAATGTAAATCGTTTAGCAGAGGATCATCAAAAAGCGCAACAGATAGGAGCTGTTTTAGAAGGATGTTCTTATGTTACAAAAGTAGAACCTATTGAAACTAATATTATTATCTTTTATGTAGATGATAATATTGATCCGATGGATTTTATCAATAAAATGGCATCAAAAGGTATTTTATTAATCTCGATGGGGGAAGGGAAAATACGAATTGTTACGCATTTAAATTTTACAAATGAAATGCTGACTATTTTACTAAAAGAACTTAAAAGTTTTTAGAAAAAGATTCTAATAAAAGGAGAGAAAGCATTTGCATAAATGCTTTTATCTTCTTTATATAATACATCGTACTGAACACCAAAAGTAACTTTACCAGTAATATAAGCTGCCCCAATATTTAAAGAAGGATAGCTATAGTTATCTTTAACGGCACCAATTTTTTTATTAACATAAGATTGTAAAAGCTCACCAGAAAATTCTATTTCAGGTATTGGTCTATATAAAGCAATAACACTTGCAGAATACATATTTGCACTATAGTCACTACTTTTATTATATAGGTAACCAATACTACCACCAAAAGAGAACTCTTCGTTAAAATCATAAACGGCACTTGGCGATATAGAAAGAGTAGTCGTATTGCTACCAAAACTAAAACCAAAACTACCACCAAAACGTGTGTTATTCCAAAAATCAGATTCTTGAGAGAATAAACTTATTGATAATAAAAATAAAGAAAGTGTAATAAATTTTTTCATGAAAGTATTTAATATAGTTCGCGTAAAAATAAGAAATTTAATTGGTTAAAATGAAAAAGAGATTGTAGTGAAACAATCTCTTTTTTTAGTACTTAATTCAAGTCTTCTAGTTTAGATAACTCTTTATGATTTTTGTTTAATTTACGTAATAGAATACCGTAAATTAACTGGTAAAACAACCAAAGTAATACTAACATTATTAAAGACATAATAGCTGTAACTGCAATAAAAACTAGCATTTTTGAATTGGTAAACTCTGGATGAGATTTAACAGTTGCAACAGCAACAGCAACAGCAATTACAAATAAATACGATAAGTTAAACAAAACGTAATACTTAACTGTTTTTCTCGTATTTACAATTTTTGTCATTAATTCTTTGGTAGAGTCTGTAACTGATATACGTTTATAATTTAAGTAAAACTTCATCAAAAAATAAAACAATATGATGTAGGCTACTATTTGAGAATAAAAAACAAACTGACCTAAACCTATTTTTTCATATTCCTTATTGGCTTCATCCATATCAACGAAAAAATACATGGAGTTTAAGAGTATAAACTCTAATACTCCAATAATAAAAATCCATTTTACGATTGATGATGATCTTGAATGTGCCATTTTATAGATATCAACTTTAGAAACCGTATCTGTTTCTTGAGGCTGGTTATCCCATGCTTTTTTATATTTATCTAAATCCATTATTATGGGTTTAATACTTTTTTTAATTTATCCTTTGCTCTGTTCATCTTCACACGAGCATTTACTTCACTAATACCTAAAGTTACAGATATCTCTTTGTAAGGTTTATCTTCTAGATATAAAAATATTAGTGCTTTGTCAATGTCATTTAATTTTCTAATGGCATTGTAAAGTGCTTTTAATTGTAATTCTTCTGTTTCATCATAGTCAACGGCTTTAATTTTAAAAGCATAGTCGGTAATATCTTGTGTTTTTACAGTTCTAGTAGATTTTCTGTATAAAGAAATTGCGGTGTTTAAAGCCACTCTATACATCCATGTACTAAATTTAGCATCTCCTCTAAACTTACTGTAGTTTTTCCATAGTTGAATTGTTACCTCCTGAAACAAATCGTTATGAGCATCTTGGTTTGTAGTATAAAGCCTACAAATTTTATGCACAATGTTTTGATTGGCTTCAAAATCAGATAAAAATTTATTTTCTAACTCTTTATTCACTAAGTTTAGTATGGTTGATTGGTTATAAGTAGCTCAAAAATACGAATTGTTACAGTTCATCCTAAAAAAAATACAGTTCAGTTGTTTTTAGTTTTAAAAACGATAGATCAGCAGCATATTTGTAGTGTAATTAACCAATAAAAAAGAAGAATCATGAAATTCTTAACTACAACATTAATATTAATTCAACTCTTTATAGTGGCCGAATTAACAGCTCAGAATAAAGAAATACAAGTAACAGTTGTAAATGCGACTTCAGACTTAGGTAAAATAAGTTATGCTTTATATACTAAAGACAATTTCAGGAAAAAACCAATAAAAGCAGCATCAACGATAATAAAAGAAGGTAAAAGTACGGTTGTTTTTAAAGACGTACCATTAGGAGAATATGCTGTTATTTGTTTTCACGATAAAAATAATAATGGTAAAATGGATTTTAAATCGAACGGAATGCCATTAGAAGATTACGGTTCATCAAACAATGTAATTAATCCATATGGGCCGCCACAATATGAACAAGCAAAATTTACGGTTGCTGATAAAAATGTATCTTTAAAAATTAAATTTTAGTAATAAGATAGCAATGGAAAAATATACATCCAATACATTTATAAGTTTGAAAAAAGATTTTTTAGTTTGTTTAAAACTTACGATCATTTTTGGTGTAATTTTTACAATTATAAATCAGCAATTTACTATTAAAGGAGCTGCAGTTGTATTTTTGTTTTCAGCAATGTATTCTTTTATATTGGGCTTAGGAAACGGAATAATTAATAATTATTTAAATACTAGATGGAACTGGGCTACACAAACGAACGAAAGAGTTTGGGCTGGAGTAATTGCAACCATTTGTTACACTATTATAGCGGTTTTATTAATTCATTACATACAATATGTACTAATTTTTAAGCATGATTTTTCTGGTTTTTTTGATGGGAAGTTATTTTGGTCTCATTTATTTGCTATTATAATTTCTTTAGGAATTGCAAGCTTTTTTCATGCACGTAGCTTTATGATTAATTGGAAAGCTTCGTTAAAACAAGAAACTACTCAACACGAAATTGTAGCGAAAACAGAAAGCGCAAAGTTTGAAACTTTAAAAAGTCAGTTAGATCCGCATTTTTTATTTAATAGTTTAAACGTTTTAACCTCTTTAATAGACGAAAATCCAAAGCAAGCAGAAAGGTTTACCACCAAATTATCAAAAGTATATCGTTATGTTTTAGAGCAGCGAAATAAAGAATTAATTCCGTTAGAAGAAGAATTAAGGTTTGCAAAAACATATATGGAGTTGTTACAAATGCGATTTGAAGATGCTGTGCAATTTAATATTCCAACCACGGTAAGTAACTCAGATTTAAAAATAGTGCCATTGTCTTTACAATTATTACTCGAAAATGCAGTAAAGCACAATGTAGTTTCATCAAAAAAACCTTTACAAATTCACATTTTTGAAGAAGATGGTTTTTTGCAAATTCAAAATACGGTTAACCCTAAAGAAGCAATAGGTAAAAGCACAAAAGTAGGGTTAAGAAATATTGCAGATCGTTATGGTTTAATAACTGATGAACGGGTAGAAATTAAAAATAATAATAAAACATTTACAGTGAGTTTACCGCTGTTAACAAAAACAAATAATATGTCATACAATTCAAAAAATATAGAAAACAGCAAGTATGTAAGAGCTGTAGAAAAGGTAGAGAAATTAAAAGAATTTTATCAAAACTTAGCCTCTTACTGTATTGTAATTCCTTTTTTAATATTTATAAATTTAAGATTTTCACCAGGTTTTCATTGGTTTTGGTTTCCGATTTTTGGATGGGGAGTAGGCTTAACGTTTCATTTTTTAGAAGTAAATAATTACAATATTTTCTTAGGGAAAAATTGGGAAGAGCGTAAGATTAAAGAAATGATGAAGGACGATAAAAATTATAAGTAAGATGGAAGATAAGTATATAGCAGAGCAAAAGTATACACAAGCAAAAAAAAGAGTAAAAAAAATTAAAGGGTTTTATACACACTTAGCAATATACTGTATTATTATACCTGTAATAATTTTTGTAAACTTAAAGTTCGAACCACATTTTCATTGGTTTTGGTTTTCTGCATTAGGGTGGGGAACAGGTCTTTTTTGCCATTGGTTAAATGTTTTTGGGTTTAACAAAACAGGTTTAACAAAAAACTGGGAAGAACGAAAGATTAAAGAATTAATGAACGAAGATAAAAACTATAAATAAGATGGAAAGAGATTATTCTGAAGAGCAAAAATACATACTTGCAAAAAAGCGAGTAGAAAAAATTAAAGGATTTTATATTCATCTAGCAGTTTTTATTGTTATAAATATTTTCATATCAGCAGTTATTGTATTCGGCTTAATGAACGATGGTACCTATAATTTTATAGAAGCGGTTACGCATTTTGGCACGTATTCTACTTGGTTGTTTTGGGGAATAGGACTGTTTTTTCATTGGTTAGGAGTTTTTGGTTCTAATTTATTCTTCGGAAAAGATTGGGAGAAAAAAAAGATAGAACAATATATGGACGATAATAAATTTTAATTATGGAATCGGAAACAAATTATTTACAAGCAGAAAAAAAAGTAAAAAGGATTAAGAATTTTTATAACCATTTGCAAATATTTGTAATTATGATGGTTGTATTAGCTGTTTTTTCGAATACAATATTTAGTTTTTTTGAAAACCATATTCATAATGCAGGAACTTTAAAGTGGATACGAGCTAATATGTGGATAAACTCTTTATTATGGGCTTTTGGTGTTTTAATTCACGGTTTGTATGTTTTTAAAAGTAAAATAACTTTTTTTGATGCCTGGGAAAACAAAAAAGTAAAGGAGTTTATGAATGAAAAAAAATAAAATTATGGAAACTAATAATTACTCAGAAAAATACCTAGTAGCTCAAAAAAAAGTTGAAGAACTTAAACAATTTTACAAACATTTATCTGTATATATACTTGTAAATTTGTTTTTTATAGCACGCCGAATTTATAAAGATATTAAATTAGGTGATTCATTTAAAGAAGCTTTTTTTGATATAGATAATTATCGTTTTTTCTTGTGGTGGGGAATTATTTTGGTACTACACGGTGTAAAAGTGTATAGCAAACAAAACCTGTTTAGTAAAAACTGGGAAGAGCGAAAAATAAAAGAATACATGGATGAAAAATAATAAATAAGAACTATGAATGTTATTATTATTGAAGATGAAAAGCCAGCAGCAAGACGTTTAAACAGAATGTTGTCTGTATTAGAAATAGAAGTAAAAATGATGTTGCATTCTGTAGAGGAATCTATTAATTGGTTTCAGAATAACGAGCATCCAGATTTAATTTTTTTAGATATTCAATTATCAGACGGGTTATCTTTTGAGATTTTTGAAGAAGTTGAAGTTAAATCGGCCATTATTTTTACAACAGCTTACGATGAATATGCATTAAAAGCATTTAAATTAAATTCAATTGATTATTTGTTAAAACCACTCGATGAAGACGAACTAAAGGTTGCAGTAGATAAATTTAAAGAAAATCAAACCCAAAAATCTGAAGTAAAAGTTAATATTGATGATATTCGTAAACTCCTGATAAATCCGGTTGATAGAAAATTTAAAAAACGATTTACAATTAAGGTTGGCCAGCATATAAAGATCATACATATTGATGAAATTGAGTGTTTTTATTCAGAAAATAAAGCAACTTATATACACACAAACTCTAATCGAAATTATTTAATAGACGATTCATTAGAGCATTGGCAAGAGCAATTAAATCCAGAACATTTTTTTAGAGTAAATAGAACTTTTATTGTGCATATAAATGCCATAAAAGATATTGTTTCATATACAAACTCACGCTTGCAATTAGTATTACATTCTTATACTGATGCCGAAATAATAGTAAGCAGAGAGCGTGTAAAGGAATTTAAAAATTGGATTGATTAAAAAATTAGTTATAAAAAGTAACTCACATTGGCTAAGAGTTAAGCATAATGTGAGCTACTGTATTTATTAAAAAGAGGTTGTTTTTATTTTAAGTCAAACCTATCAGCATTCATTACTTTAGTCCAAGCTTTTATAAAGTCGTTAACAAATTTTTCTTTATTATCATCTTGTGCATAAACCTCAGCATATGATCTAAGAATAGAATTAGAACCAAAAACAAGATCCATACGAGTGGCTGTCCAAATAACTTTACCTGTTTTTCTATCACAAATTTCATATAAATTATCAGCGATAGGTTTCCATGTATAACTCATGTCTGTTAAGTTTACGAAGAAATCATTCGTTAATTTCCCAACAGTATCAGTAAAAACACCATGTTTTGTATTGTTGTAATTTGCATCTAACATTCGCATACCACCTACAAGAACTGTCATTTCTGGTGCAGTTAAACCCATTAGTTGTGTTTTATCCAGCATCAACTCTTCAGGGCTTACGACATAATTTTTTTTACTCCAGTTACGATATCCGTCAGCTAAAGGCTCTAAAGGCTCAAAAGAATCTACATCTGTCATTTCATCAGTAGCATCTCCGCGACCTGGTGAGAAAGGAACAGTTTTGTTAAAACTTGCAGCTTTAGCAGCTTTTTCTACACCAATATTTCCTGCTAAAACAATAATATCAGCGATGCTAATATTAAACTGAGAAGCAATAGGTTCTAAAACAGCTAATACACGAGCCAAACGTTTTGGCTCATTTCCTTCCCAATCTTTTTGAGGAGCTAAACGAATACGTGCACCGTTAGCACCACCTCTTTTATCTGATTGTCTAAATGTACGAGCGCTATCCCAAGCAGTCGTTACCATTTCTGAAATAGTTAAACCTGATTCCTCAATTTTTTTCTTTACAGCATTTACATCATAATTATTATTTCCTGCGGGAATTGGGTCTTGCCAAAGCATGTCTTCTTTAGGTAAGTCTGTACCAAAATAATTTGCGCTAGGCCCCATATCTCTGTGTGTTAGTTTAAACCAAGCACGTGCAAATGTTTCGGAAAAGTATTTTTGATCTTTCATGAATTTCAAAGAGATCTCCTTGTAAATAGGATCTACTTTCATAGCCATATCTGCATCGGTCATCATTGGATTATGACGAATAGTAGCATCATCAATATCTTTTGGTTTATCTTCTTTTTTAATAGTTACAGGTTCCCATTGCCAAGCACCAGCAGGACTTTTAACAGATTCCCATTCATGATTAAACAGCATTTGAAAAAAACCATCATCCCATTTTGTAGGGTGTGTAGTCCAGGCTCCTTCCAAACCACTTGTTACCGTATAACGACCTTTTCCTGATTTGTTTGGGTTGTGCCAACCAAAACCTTGTTCTTCTACATTTGCATTTTCAGGATCTGGGCCTAAAATACTAGCATCACCATTACCATGTGTTTTACCAACAGTATGACCACCAGCTGTTAAAGCAACTGTTTCTTCATCATTCATCGCCATACGTGCGAATGTTTCACGTACGTGGGTGGCTGTTTTTAAAGGATCTGGTTTTCCATTAACACCTTCAGGGTTTACATAAATTAACCCCATTTGTACAGCAGCTAAAGGATTTTCCATCGTTGTTGGTTCATCTACATTTTCATAGCGTTCATCACTTGGTGCTAGCCATTCTTTTTCTGCTCCCCAATAGGTATCTTTTTCTGGTTGCCAAATGTCTTCACGTCCAAAACTAAAACCAAAAGTTTTTAACCCCATGTTTTCATAAGCAATAGTACCTGCCAAAATAATTAAATCGGCCCAGCTAATTTTATTACCATATTTTTTCTTGATAGGCCATAACAATCGTCTTGCTTTGTCTAAACTAGCATTATCTGGCCAAGAATTTAAAGGAGCAAAACGTTGGTTACCAGATCCACCGCCACCACGACCATCAGATATTCGGTAAGAACCAGCAGAGTGCCAAGATAAACGGATAAATAAACCTCCGTAATGACCCCAATCTGCAGGCCACCATTCTTGGCTATCTGTCATTAACGTATGCATATCTTTTTTTAATGACTCTATATCTAATTTTTTTAGTTCTTCATGATAGTTAAAATCTTCTCCTAAAGGATTTGTCTTTGTATCATGTTGATGTAAAATATCAAGATTTAGTGCGTTAGGCCACCAATCGGTAACAGCTGATTTTGTAGTTGTATTACCTCCATGCATTATTGGGCATTTACCAGAAGATGTAACTTTAACACTTTCTTTTTGTTCTTTATGCATGGGGCATTTGCTTTCATTATTTAATGAGTTTGAATTGTTTTCGTTTTCCATCTATGAAAGTATTTATGAAGTTAATAAATTATGATACCCAAATTTAATAAACTATTATTTATAAAGCTTTATTAGTCAGTGTAATAATTTATTTAATTATAGAGTTATTTTATAGGAAAGTTTATTTTTATTAGTATAAGCTTTTGTTAGAGGTTTTAAAAAAATAAAAAATACAAAGAAAGTGTGTACGAAGATGTAAAGATTAAACAGATAAATATAAAATACTGTTTGTTATTTAGAGAAATTATAAGAAAATAAACTCTAATTATTTAACAAGCAACGATTGCTTTGCTTTTATAAAATCAGAAATTAAATAACTAATAAATTTACCAACTTGATTTATAGCCGAAGGGTCTTGAATAATAGTGGGCGAACCTTCACAAATATGAATATAACTTGCATTTTTATTTTTAGCAAAATGATGAACAAACTCTCTAGTTTGTTGCGATGTAAATCCAGAGGGAGTCATAGCACTACTAGGAAAATTTTGGATACAATCTAAGTCAATCTCAATACCAAAAGACTTTTCTTGAATAAAGTTTTTAGCACGCAACAACTCATTTTCAAACGGAATTGATTTGTAAACTTGTAATTCTTCATAAGTATTATAATCAATGTTTGTGTTGCTATGAATATAATCGAAAACATATTGCGGAGTGTAGTTTTCGTGTAAGCCAAACATAAAATATTTTTCTAAATATTGATGTTCTATAGCATACGAAAATCCGTTGCCGCTATGACGTTCTTCTAAACGACGTAAATCGGTATGTGCATCTAAATTAATAACATTAATAGGTTGTTTTTTTCCTTCGGATAAACCTTTTAAATTTCCGTAAGCGTTATTATGCCCGCCACCAATTACAATCGGAATTTTATCAGCTTCAATAATTATCTTAATAACAGATGATAATTCTTTATCAATAGCTTTTACAAGCAAATCTCCTTTTTCTCTATCAGAACTATCAAAATTTAAAACCTCATTTAAAAAGTCTAAATAGCCTAAAACAAGAATATCTTTTCCGTTAATAAATTGATTCTCTTGCGTATTTAAGAACGATTTTAAAGCTGGTGTAAAAGCAGTATGCGCGCCACCTTTTCCGTAATTCATTTTTACACCAATATCTTCTGGTACGCCAATAATAACAAATTTAGCAGTAACCTTTTTAAGGTTTTCAAGAGTAGAAATTACTTGTACAGATTGCCCTAATTTTATTTCTCCTTCACGAGGATTTACAAAATCATTAATGTTGTTTTGAGAAAATATTTGTAACATAATTATTAGGGTGGTTAATAAAGTAAACTTTTTGTATGATTTCGACGTATTTTGGTGATGAAATTAATAATACGTTTATTGTATTTATAAATTTAAAACTGAAATATTTTTTTATTCAATTTTTTTTGATCAATATTTGAGTTTTCATTTAAAACGATAGATGTGTGTATTATTTGGATTCCTTTTAATATGTTAAAAGAAAAACCAACTAGTCGATTCTTAGAATTGTAAATTTCATACACATTATAATCATCACATTCAATTTCAAACTTAGATGTTCTCTTATATTTTATAGACTCTGAAGAACTTTCTTCGAAATTTGATCCTAAGATATAAGTTTTGAAGTAAAATTTCATTGAACTAATATCATCTTGTGAATATGTATACGTAGAAGAACTTATACCTCCAATGTTTTTTTCTTTAAAAGTGAAGTTTTGAGAATATTTAAATTTCGTTTGTGCACTAGCCGTGTCGATTTCTTTTTCAAAATCAGGTTTGTCTAATTGATATAAATTCAGTTGATCATTTAATAAAATATCTTCAGCTAGAATTAACATTTCTTTATCTAATTCATTAAACTTTACATTTATAAAAGTGTTTTTACAATTTAATAGTAGAAAGAATGTTAATATTAATAATGCTTTTTTCATTTTAAATTGATTTACCGTTAATAAATACCGCATCAATTAAAACAGAACCAAAGTTGTAAGGAATAGCACCGTAACTTAAAATTTCTTTTGTAACGATAATATTAGCTTTTTTACCTTTTGTAATACTACCAACTTCATCAGATAAATTCATAGCATAAGCACCATTTATAGTAGCTGCATTTATAGCTTCTTCGGGTGTCATTTTCATTTTAATACAAGCAGTAGCAACTACAAAATTCATATTACCAGAAGGTGTAGAACCTGGATTGAAATCAGTTGCCAAAGCTAGTGGTAATCCTGCATTTATAATATCTCTAGCTGGAGTGTACGGAATACTTAAAAAATAAGAACAAGACGGTAATGCTACAGGCATTGTACTTGTTCCTTTTAAGGCATAAATATCATCTGTACTCATAACCTCTAAATGATCTACAGATAAAGCATTGTGTTTTACACTTACCTGAACTCCGCCTATAGTTGTAAACTGGTTCACGTGTACTTTTGGTATTAATCCGTGCTTTTTACCTGCTTCTAAAATTCTATCTGTATCTTTTACAGAGAAATAACCAGTTTCACAAAAAGCATCTATAAAATCAGCCAATTTTTCTTTAGCTATTTTGGGTAACATTTCATTAATAATTAAATCGATGTAGCCATTTTTATCATCTTTGTATTCTTTTGGAAAAGCGTGTGCTCCTAAAAATGTAGCTTTGATGGGTAAGTTGTAGTTTTCGCGTAACCTTTTAATAACGCGTAACATTTTTAATTCAGCATTAACAGTTAATCCGTAGCCTGATTTAATTTCAACAGCGCCAGTACCAAGTTTCATAACCTCTTCTAATCGAACTGCTGATTGCTCATACAAATCTTCTATTGAAGTTTCTTGAAGTTTCTTGGCTGAATTTAAAATTCCGCCACCATTATTAGCTATTTCCTCATAGGTTAATCCGTTAATTCTGTCAACAAATTCTTGTTCTCTATTACCAGCATATACGATATGAGTATGAGAGTCACACCAAGTAGGAAGAATCATTTTACCCGTGCAATCGATAGTTTTGTCTGCTTTAGCAGATAAATTAGTCATCATACCAAAATCCAGAATTCTATCATCTTTAATTAATAGAAAAGCATTTTTTAAAGTAGGTAAAATACTCATTTCTTTTCCAGAAACTTTCTTAATATTAGCTTCTCTAACCTGAATTAATTCTTTGATGTTTATGAATAATGTTGTCATTATCGTTTTATGAAATTTGTTACACAAACTTACGGTAAAAACAATAAAAGCTATAGTTTTTAAATGAGAATACTTTTAAACAACCGTAAAAATTTGATGTTTTTAGTTTTTTAAAAGGTGTGTTTTTTCTTTTAATAAACGAATAAATACGGTAGTAAAAAAGATGAAAAATAACCAATCATTTACTCCGTAAATAGCAAAGAAAGCACCTGCCATTAGGTCTTTTTCAAAAACATTAGAAATGGTATTGTTGAGTATCCAATTTATCCAAATACAACCATAAATAAATTTTTCAATAGCAAAAACACCTACTAACCATTTTACTTTGGAGTAATTTTTTGCGATACTCATATATGCCAATCCCCAAATAAGTATCATTAAAAGTCCGAAATTAGACATTACGACCGGATCAGCTTCGTTAATAACAGTATTCGTGAAAAATTTCGAAAAAATAAGGACTGTTGTGTTCATTAATCCGGCAATAATAAATCCCTTTGTAATTGTAGTGTTGTTTATTGTCATAATGTGTAGTTTATGGAAAGTAAATATCTATAATAATTTATACAAAACACCTAAATCTACCCAATTCGTGTTCCGTTTTTAATTTTTCTATCCGGAGAAATAAGCGTTATTTCATGCTGCTCACCAACAGCACCTAATACCAAACATTCACTCATTATGTTGGCAATTTGTTTTTTTGGAAAATTGATAACAGCTACTATTTGGTTGCCTATTAGTTCTTTAGGATCGTATAGTTTTGTAATTTGAGCAGAAGTTTTTTTAATACCAAATTCACCAAAATCTATCTGCATTTTATAAGCAGGTTTTTTTACTTGTTTAAAAACATCGGCAGTAAGTATTGTTCCTACGCGCATTTCTACTTTTGTAAAATCATCCCAAGTTAAAGTATTGTCTTTCATAAATATTTATTATTACAGGTAGCATTTTAACCAAACACCCATTATGGGTTTTCATAGTTTTTATTTAGTAATCTATTGGCAGCAGTAAATGGCGTTGTTTTTCCGTTTTCTAACTTTTTAAACTCTTCTTTTAGTAAAATTTTTATTTCAGAATTGTTATAAAAATTGCTTTTTAACTGTTGATTGATTGTTTCTAATAACCAGTATTTATTTTGATCATTTCTTTTTTGTTGAAAATAAAAAGTATTAATTGCTGAGGTTATATACTCGTTAATCATTTTATAAACGTCAGCAATACCTTTATTATGTAGCGCACTTGCTAATAAAACTTTAGGTTGCCAACCACTATTTTTTGGTGGATATAAATGTAGTGCTCTGTTGAACTCAACTTTTGCAATTTTTGCATTTTTCTCGTTACCACTATCTGCTTTATTAATAACAATGGCATCAGCCATTTCTATAATTCCTCGTTTAATACCTTGTAATTCGTCACCTGCACCGGCAAGTTTTAATAATAAAAAGAAATCGGTCATAGAATGTACGGCAGTTTCAGACTGCCCAACGCCAACGGTTTCTATAATAATAGTATCAAAACCAGCAGCTTCACACAAAATAATAGATTCACGTGTTTTTTGAGCAACACCACCTAAAGAAGTTCCTGACGGAGAAGGTCTTATAAATGCATTTTTATCGGTAACCAATTCTTCCATTCTCGTTTTATCACCTAAAATACTACCTCTATTAATAGAGCTACTTGGGTCTACAGCTAAAACAGCTACTTTTTTACCTAACGAAGTTAAGTGCTTACCAAAAGCCTCAATAAATGTACTTTTTCCAACTCCAGGAACACCCGTAATACCAATTCTTACCGATTTGTTTGAGTGTGGTAAACAAGCTTCTAAAATTTCATTAGCTTGTTGTTGATGTTTTGCATTGGTGCTTTCAACCAAAGTAATTGCTCTGCTTAAAAAAGGAATACTTCCTGCTAGTATTTCACGAATATATTTAGGAGTGTCAGCCTTTTTTCTTCTACTTATTTTTATTTTTTCAGCAGCAGATTTACTGGTCGTTTCTGGTTGAGAAACGCCATCTTTTTCAGAAAGAGCAGATTTGTTGATATTAGCCATATTTTAGTAAAAACGAAATAATAAGGTAAATTTAGAAATAAAAATTCAGCAAAATGCAACGAAGCTTAAAAAGTATCGTCTTTAGTATAAGAAATCAATAATGAAGTCGACCAAACAGTTACATCAATCAATTATAAAGGCGTGTAAAAACAACGATGCAAAAGCACAAATGCAGTTGTATGATTTGTATTGCGAAGCGATGCTTACTGTTGCAAATCGTTATGTAAAAGATACATTTATAGCAGAAGATATTATGCAAGAAGCTTTTATAAAGGCTTTTAAAAATATGAAAATGTATAAAGAGGAAGTAGCATTCGGAGCTTGGTTAAAACGTATTGTAATTAATCAAAGTATTGATTGGTTAAAAAAGAAAAAGCTTGAGTTTGTTGCAATAAATGAAGAAACTACAAAAATAACAGCAGATGATAATTGGGAGGTGGAAACCGTTATTTCATACCAAGAAATTATAAACTGCATTCAAAAATTAAAAGATAAATACAGCGTAGTACTAACCTTGTTTTTGCTAGAAGGTTATGATCATGGTGAAATTTCCGAAATATTAGGAATTTCAGAATCAACATCTAGAACTCATTTGTTAAGAGGTAAAAAGAAAGTGCAAGAACAATTAAAAGCAGTATATAATGTCTAAAGATATTAGAGAAATATTAAAAAATAATAGTGAAGATAACGCAAAGTTATCAACAAATCATAGGCAACGTTTTCAACAAAAAATGATGGACGAATTGCATGATAAATCATCAGGAAAAAAATCATTTCAATGGTTATATGCAGCGGCATCAATTGTAATATTGTTAGGGATAGGAATAACATTTTATCCATCAGAAAATATAAATACACCAATTAATAACACCCCAAATACTATTAGTTTAGGTACTATTTCACCAGAATTAAAAACAATAGAATCGTATTATATAAATACGATAAATTACGAACTAAGTCAGTTAGAATTAACTGATGATACTAAAGACTTTTTTGATGGTTATTTTGCTAAAATAGGCGAGCTAACCAACGAATATAAATCGTTAACCGAAGAGCTCAATAAAAAAGGAATTAACGATAATACGATCAATGCATTGATTGGGAACCTGCAATTGCGTTTACAGCTGTTAAAACGTATGCAAAAACAATTAAATGAACTTAAAAATCCAATTCAAAATGACATTCAAACAATTTAAAATAAGTACTTTTTTATTACTCGCAACAAGTGTTGTGTTTGCTCAGAAATACGATAAGAAATTTAGCGAAAACTTTAAAACAAATAAAGATGTAATCGTTAATATTAATGCATCTAATGCGGGTGTAAATGTAACTACGTGGAATAAAAATGAAGTTTCTGTAGAGGCTGTTATAGAAATAGAAGGACTAGATAAAGCTGAGGCTGAAAAGTACTTTAAAAACTGGCAGTTTGAAGCTTTAGGAAATAAAAGTAAAGTGCAAATTAATGCTAAAAGCAATAGTTTTCATTCTTTAAATACGGATGATATAATATTTTTTAATTCGTCAAAAAACAATAACGCTAACGTTTATCATTACAATACTAATGGATCGAATGTTATTGTATTGCCAGAGATGCCTGAATTACCAGAAATGCCCGATATGTCGGAGATTGAAATCCCTGAAATCAACTTTGAAGAAATAGTATCTGATTTAGATTATATGGAGTTCGATTTTGATAAGTATGCCAAAGATGGTGAGAATTATTTTTTTCAGTGGAAAGATGGTGTTAACGGTATTACTATAAAGTCAAAAAAAGAATGGGAGAAGTTTAAGAAAAGTGAAAAATATAAGAAGTTTAAAGAGAGTATTAAAAAAAGTAAAGAAACAATGAGAAAAAGTCGTTTAACGATGCTGAAAAGCAGAGAAACGTCGAGTAAACACAGAGCTATAGCTGAGAAATCTAGAAATAAAGCTCGTAAAAATGCTATAGAGATGTTACAGAAATCTCGTTTATCAGAAAAAGAATACTCGAAAGAAATTAAAGAAGCATTATGGAAAGCTCAGGAATCACTTAAAAACACCAAATTAGATTTTGTTTTTTTAAATAAATCAGGAGCAGTTACAGTAAACGGAAAAAAAGTAAAAGTCACTAAGAAGATTACTATAAAAGTACCTAAAAATGCAACTTTCGATTTAAATACACGCCATTGTAAAGTGAAATTACCAAAAACAAAAGCTTCAGGAAAAGTAAGTTATGGTACTTTTAACGCAGATGTTTTAAGCGGAGGTGAATTAAATATATCATATTCACCAGTAACAATAAATTCACTAAATACTACTAAATTATTTTTAAATAATGTAACCGATGCTCATATAGTATCGGTTGCTAACGCTACATTAAATACTAATTCATCAAAATTAATTATAGATCACGTTTATGAAGAAGTTTCAATAAAAAATGAATTTGGAGAATTATTGATAAATAAAATTGATTCAAAAATGAATAACTTAATGGTCTTCTTAAATTATTCAAACAGTACAATAAATATATCAGACATAGATACCACAATAGATGTTAGCACTAAAAACGGGAAATTTGAATTTGATGAAAAGTTAGGGAAGTTAAATAAAGCAACTAAAGATTCAGAGGGATTTATTAGATATAAACGAGCATCAACAACGTCTATTAATAAATTTATTGTAGTATCTAATTACGGCGATATTAAACTGAAATAAGTTTTATATTTTAACTAAAACTTCACTAAAATTCCATTTCATTATTCCTTATAAAGTGCCTATCTTTAGCATCTGTAAATAGCCACTTTTTCGATGAAATTATATAAAGAAAATCAATTAAAAGTATACAACTCTTTATCAAAAACTAAAGAGCCTTTTAAAACTGTAAACGACGGATATGTAGGTATGTACGTTTGTGGTCCTACCGTATATAGCAATGCCCATTTAGGAAACGTACGTACATTTATGTTTTTTGATGTGGTATATCGTTATTTATTACATTTAGGTTATAAAGTGCGTTATGTGCGTAATATTACCGATGCTGGGCATTTAGAAAATGATGCAGATGAAGGAGAAGATAGAATTTCTAAAAAAGCACGTTTAGAAGAAATCGAACCAATGGAAGTGGTGCAGAAGTATACTGTAGACTTTCATGATGTTTTAAAAAATTACAATTTTTTACCGCCAAGTATCGAGCCTACGGCAACAGGTCATATTGTTGAACAAATTGAAATGATTAAAGAAATCATGGAAAAAGGGTTGGCGTACGAAGTAAACGGATCAGTGTATTTTGATGTTTTAAAGTACAACGAAACTGGTAATTACGGAATCCTTTCTGGTAGAAAAATAGAAGATGCTATTCATAATACAAGAACCTTAGACGGACAGTCGGATAAGAAAAACCCACAAGATTTTGCCCTTTGGAAAAAAGCCGATGAGCGCCATATTATGCGTTGGCCTTCTCCTTGGAGTGATGGTTTTCCTGGTTGGCATTTAGAATGTTCGGTAATGAGTACAAAATACTTAGGAGAGCAATTTGATATTCATGGTGGAGGAATGGATTTAAAATTTCCACATCACGAATGTGAAATAGCACAATCACAAACTTGTAGTGGTGTCACTCCAGTAAATTACTGGATGCATACCAATATGTTGTTGTTAAATAGCCAGAAAATGGCAAAATCAACAGGTAATTTTATTTTACCAAACGAGATTTTATCTGGGGAAAATGAAATATTACCAAAAGCATTTTCAGCAAGTGTGGTACGTTTCTTTAATATGCAAGCGAACTACAGAAGTATTCTTGATTTTTCTGGCGAAGCTTTAGAAGCATCAGAAAAAGGACATACCAAATTAATGGATGCTGTAAATTACTTAGATAAGATTGAAGCAGGAAACACTTCAACTTTCGATGTTCAGAAATGGAAGACAGAATGTTATGCAGCCATGAACGACGATTTTAATACACCTGTATTAATTTCTCATTTATTTGAAGCCGTTAAAATTGTAAATCAGATAAAAGAACAAAACGCTAGTTTAACTTCGGGTGATTTAGAGGATTTAATAGCAACAATGAAAGCGTTTGTTTTTGATGTTTTAGGATTGATGAACGAAGTTTCTGAAGGAAATAATTCTGATAAATTAAGCGGAGTAGTAGAGATGCTTATTCAAATGCGAAAAGAAGCACGAGAAGATAAAAATTGGGCACTTTCTGATGAAATTCGCGATAGATTATTAGTATTAGGAATTCAGCTAAAAGACGGAAAAGAAGGAACGAGTTTTTCTGTTAATTAATTGAAAAAAATACTCACATATCCGTTTATACTATTGGTGCGATTTTATCAAACAGCCATTTCACCATTTACACCAGCAACATGTAGGTATTCACCAACATGCTCTAGTTACACAATTGAAGCATTGCAAAAACACGGATTGTTTTATGGCGGTTGGTTGGCAACAAAAAGAATCTTTAGTTGTCATCCATGGGGTGGAAGTGGTTACGATCCAGTGCCTGAAAAAAAGAAATAATAATTGTTACCTCGAGTATTATTTTTAATAAAAATATTTTTTGTTGAAAAAAGAAACGTAGTTTACAAGAGGTTTTAGTAAGAATATATTAATAAATAGGTCTCGACTGCGCTCGACCTGACATATAATAATAATAATAATAAATGAATTTTTTATCTATAGTATGGGATTTAGATCCTGAAATTATAAAAATTGGTAGTCTAGGTATTCGTTGGTACAGTTTAATGTTTATCGCAGCCTTTGTATTGGGACTTCGTTTAATGAAGAAAATTTATATAAATGATAAAATTCCTGTTGAAAAACTAGATCCTTTATTTATGTATGTATTCATTTCTATGTTAGTAGGAATGCGTTTAGGAGATGTTTTCTTTTATAGCTGGGATTATTACCAGAATCATTTATTAGAAATATTTTTACCAATAAAAGAAAGTGTAAATAGTACGTTGTTCGGATTTATTGAAGGATGGAAATTTACAGGATTTACTGGTTTTGCAAGTCACGGAGCAGCAATTGGTATTCCTTTAGCATTATATTTTTATGCAAAAAAACATTTAAATAAACCATGGTTATTTATTTTAGATAGAGTAGGTATTATTGTTGCCTTAGCAGGATTTTTTATCCGTTTAGGAAACTTTTTTAATTCAGAGATCTATGGAAAACCAACAGGAAGCAGTTTCGGAGTTATTTTTAAAAGAGCTGGAGAAACCGTGCCGTGTCATCCAACACAATTATATGAAGCATTTAGTTATTTAGCATTGTTTTTTGCATTGTGGCATTTCTATTGGAAAACAGATAAGAAGAACCAATCAGGGTTTTTATTCGGATTGTTTATGGTGGTTTTGTGGTCGTTACGTTTCTTTATAGAATTTTTAAAGAAAGCACAAGTAGATGGAAGAGAAGACTGGGTATTTAACTCATTAAACACAGGGCAGGTATTAAGTATACCGCTTGTTTTAATAGGTTTTTGGTTGATGTTTAGAAAAACGAAATAAGTTAGATTTTAGATACAAAAAAGCTCCAAGTTTAAACTTGGAGCTTTTTTATTTATATTTTTTTTGATTTAAAGAGGTATATTACTTGTAAGCTTATCAGTTGATTTTTTTAAGTTTTAAATACTCATTAAACTTCAATGTGTATACTAAAATTTTATCATTGAAATAACTATATTTATTTTCAGATATTTTTTTCTCATTGTATTGAGACATATCCAAATACTGAAAAAGAGTTAAAATCAATTTTTCTTTTATTTTATCTTTGATAAAATTAGGGCTTACAATTTCAACTTTAAGTTTTTGGTTATACCTTAAAGCAATCTTTAGACATTCGTTAAGGTGTTCGTCTCCAAATGAGTAACCTATTATGTAAATTTTATTACCGTTCAAGCAATCGCGGTCAAATGAAGAATGTAGTTGCTTGAATGGAGTAACCATTGATTTTTGGGCCTTTTGATAACCAGTAATAATGTTTGTTAGGTAAACAGGTTTTCCTTTTTCGATTTCTACATTAGATATTTCGTCATTATCAGGTAATTCAGGGCATCCTGTAAATACAATTTCAGGGTTGGGTAACTGACCATTGTCATATGGTAAAACTTTCCAGAAAATTGAACCATGGAGGTTGTAATGTACGTTGCTTTCAGAGTCATTAGTAATTCTAAGGACATCTGCTCTAATTCCATTCATGTCCTCAATTGTATCAGTTGTATCAAAGCCTTCGAAGCAATCAATACCAATATCATCTAATAATACTTTGAAAACCCTGTCATAATTTAGAGTATAAAGCCTTAAAGTGTTCTCTTTTGCATTTTCTTTCATCCAATTCTTAAAAAGTTGACTTTCATCTGATTTTGTGTCAATTACAGAATGTGATTTTGTATGATAAGAATAATTTGATATTCTAGAAGTTATATTGGTTAATATTGATGATAGTAAATGAAGTAAAAAGAACTGGTTCGGGTTTTCATCTTTATAGGAGGGGTGCGAGAAATCATAGTTTATTCCATCTGGAATTTGGATTTTATAACCATGTTGCCTCTTTCCATTGGTTATAGCAAAATTTAATATAGTTTTAATACTATCATCATTTTTAATGAAGCATCTAATTAGTGATGGAGTCTGTTTTTTGCGATTGTATTCAGAAAAGTAAATCGCTAGTTCTTCAATAACATTTATTATGGTCTCGAAATTGACTTCTGTTTGAGAATAACCATTTTCCAATAATTTTTGATTAATATATTCCGTTATAGTTGTTTCAGAACCTCGAATCGGAAATGAATATTTTTTAATTAATTTTGAGAGTTCAGAAGTAAGAGGACCACCCCAGTCAATTGCAGCACCTGCACCAAATAGGAATATTTCTTTATTTTTTTTCATTTTATGATAAAGCTAATTGTAATGATATAACGTTAGCGAAATTTAATGCATAATAAGTAGAGAAGCAAGTTTACACTTAGCCCATAAAAAAATCCCAAAGATTAGTTTGGGATTTTTTATTTCTAGTATTCTATTTTGTCATTCTTTTCGCTCCATTTTTCAAAAGGCTCTAAGGCAATTTTTCTTCCTACTTGTTCAAACGGAATGTTACGTTCTTCGTATGGTAACGGAATTTCTTTATAAATAAATTCGTCATCAAAACCAATATTAGCAGCATCTTGTTGGTTACTTCCGTAGTATACCTTATCTGGTCTAGCCCAATAAATTGCACCTAAACACATAGGGCAAGGTTCGCAAGAAGTATATACGATACAACCATCTAATTGAAAAGAACCTAAATTTTTACAGGCATCTCTAATAGCGGTAACTTCAGCATGTGCTGTAGGATCGTTTGTAGAAGTAACTTTATTATTACCACGACCAACAATTTCTCCGTCTTTTACAACGATACAACCAAATGGTCCGCCTTCGTTATTACTCATTCCTTTTAAAGCTGCTTTTACAGCTTCACTCATATATTCTTCGTGTTTGTTCATCTATTTTATTTTTAAAAAAAGGATTACAAAATTAGGTTTTTCTTTTGTGTGGTTCGTTAAATAAATTAAAAATTATTAAGAATAATGATTGTTATAAACGCTTGTGATTAATATTTACTTTTATATGACTCTAGAATAGGCTGTCATGACATTTTTTTTGAATGGCTTTATTTAAGATGATAACTTTGTTAAGATATTATTAAAAACTATCAAACCATGAAGAAATCATTTAAATTTACTTTAAAAACGTTACTCTTACTAAGTATAGTGTTTTTAAATTCTTGTGATAAGAAAAAACAAGAATCAGAAAAAAAAGCAACAGCTGTTGCTTATAATAAAATTGTATTAGAAAACTTATGTGAAAGCGATTGGTTTCCACATTCACAAACTCCTGCACCAGAAGAAGGAAAAGGAAGCCCGTTTGATGTAGATACGAGTACCAATGCTATTTTTCATCAATGGTCTTGGCAAAAATTTTTATGGTTGACAAAGCCAGAATATCAAATAGAAAAACTTTTGGTTAAAGTAGATGGAAAAGATGTGCCTTTATATATAGGGGAAACATTACCACTGTTTTTAAATCCCAAAAAAATGCATCAGGTAGACTCTCATTTAGGAAGTGTAAAGTCAATTCCAGGAGCATCCGTAGTTTTAGAAGATACAGCACAAGCAGGTTCTTCGGGTATTTTAAGAACTAATCCAGCATATAATCCTGTAAATAATAAAGAGGAAACAGTATTTTATTCAATCCATATTTCACCAACGTTTAAAATAGCTGCAGAAAAATTTAAAGACTCAATTTTAAATGGTTCGTTGGCGAAAGATAACTTAGCATCTTTTCCTGTAGGTTCCTTAGAGTTAAAAGTTTCATGGACTACAGTAACAGCCATTCCTAAAAATAAACGTGTCAATTATTTTACTACGGTAGGAGCTGTTGATGACGGCAAAGGAAATTTTGTTAATACAGAAGTTGCTTTGTTAGGAATGCATGTTGTTGGCGTGGTAGAAAATCACCCGGAATTTATTTGGGCAACTTTCGAACAAGATGATTTAGCTCCGTTTTATAATAGAAAAGATAATGAAGCAAGTTCTTCTTCAGATAAACTATTATTTGCAAAAGGAAACACTACTGGTATTGGAGGTATTTATTGGGATACAATTACACAACAGCCATCAAAATTGTATAAAGCATACGATTTATTTAAATACGGTGTACCAAGAGATAGTGAAGGTAACTTTATGAAAACTTGCCAACAAGAACCTATTAATTTTAAAAATATTAAAAATATAAACACATGTGTTAAAAAGAGCTTAAACGACGTTTGGGGTAATTATTTCTATAACGGCTCTATTTGGGTAGATACTGATGGTTTGAATACACAAGCTCAATCACAATTGTTAGTTGACTTAGGAGGGGCAATAGGTAATGCAACTCCAGGTTCATCAGCAAGAGGTTCTTTAAATAATGCAAATGTAACTATGGAAACTTTTACGCAAACATTTAATAGTAGTCTTAAAAGCATTAAAGTAGATAATTTAGCAAATTGTTTTAGCTGCCATAATGCTGTGAGTTATACAAATAATAAGTCGCCAATATATATAAGTCATGCATTTGATGCTTATATAAAGAGAGCTGAAGGAAAAACACATGATGAAGTAGAAATGTTAAAAGCGAAGCAAGAAGTACAAGAATTTATAAATAATAGGCTGAATTAATTTAAAAAATTAACTATAAAAAAACCGAAACTGTTAGGTTTCGGTTTTTTTATGATTACAAAAGTAAGTTTTTATTTTAATCCACCAGTCATGTTTTCAGGTTTTACCCATTCATCATATTCTTCAGGTGTTACATAGCCTAAACGTACTGCTTCAACTTTTAAAGTTGTACCATTTGCGTGTGCTGTGTTTGCAATTTCTGCAGCTTTATAATATCCTATTTTAGTATTTAAAGCAGTAACTAGCATTAAAGAATTGTTTACCAACTCTGTAATTCTATCGTGATTTGGTTCAATACCAGCAGCACAATTTACATCGAAAGATACACAAGCATCTCCAATTAACTGAGCAGACTGTAATACGTTAGCTGCCATCATTGGTTTAAATACATTTAATTCGTAATGTCCTTGCGTACCACCAACAGTTACAGCAACATCGTTACCCATAACTTGTGCACAAACCATTGTGATTGCTTCTGCTTGGGTTGGATTTACTTTTCCTGGCATAATAGAAGAACCTGGTTCGTTTGCAGGAATAATTAATTCACCAATTCCAGAACGTGGCCCTGAAGCCATCATACGAATATCGTTTGCTATTTTATTAATAGAAACCGCTAATTGCTTTAAAGATCCGTGTGTTTCAACAAATGCATCATGAGCAGCTAAAGCTTCAAATTTATTTTCAGCAGTAATAAAAGGTAAACCTGTAAATTCAGCAATATATTTTGCCACTAATACGTCGTAACCAGCAGGTGTGTTTAAACCCGTTCCTACTGCAGTTCCTCCTAAAGCCAATTGCGATAAATGCTCTAAAGAGTTTCTTAATGCTTTTAAACCAAAGTTTAATTGTGCAACATAACCAGAAAATTCTTGCCCTAAGGTTAGGGGAGTAGCATCCATTAAGTGCGTACGTCCAATTTTTACAACATCCTTAAAAGCTTCTGATTTTGCTTGTAAAGTATCACGTAATTGCTCTACACCAGGAATGGTTACTTCTACAATTTTCTTGTAAGCAGCAATGTGCATACCTGTAGGAAAGGTGTCGTTTGATGATTGTGATTTGTTTACATCATCATTTGGTTGAATAGTTTTTTCGCCTTCACCAATTATTTTTCCAGCAATTTCATGAGCCCTGTTAGCGATTACCTCGTTACAGTTCATGTTAGATTGCGTACCAGAACCTGTTTGCCAGATTACTAACGGAAATTGATTGTCGTGTTTACCTGTTAAGATTTCGTCACAAACTTGTGCAATTAAATCTCTTTTTTCATCAGTTAAAACACCTAATTCTGCATTTGTATAGGCAGCAGCTTTTTTAAGATAAGCAAAACCATATACTATTTCTAATGGCATAGAGCCAGCAGCACCTATTTTAAAGTTGTTACGAGAGCGTTCTGTTTGTGCTCCCCAATATTTATCAGCAGGAACTTCAACATTTCCCATTGTGTCTTTTTCGATTCTGTACTTTGTCATTTTAAAATGATTTAAAAGAATATAAATTAACGATAGTCAAAATTACAAATTCTAATAGTTTTAGTAGGTGATTTTTATCAGATTTTATTGCTTTCAAAGAAAAATAGTTATAATTTTGTCGCACAACAATTATTAATAGGAAACAAATGTTAGATTTTTCAGAATTTTCAGGATTGGTATTATTCATGTTTATTTTTACAACCGGATTTTGGTTGTTAATTTTCTTATTAACATTTGTAGTTCCTTATTGGATTGGTGGAACAATCTGGGAAAATATAAAGTTAAAGAGAGAAGCTAAAAAAGCTGCAGAAGGTAAGTAGTTTTTAAATTGATATAAAATAAGCTCGTTCATGTATTTGAACGAGCTTTTTTTGTTTATGGGCGTTTAAACAGGCTTTTCGTTATATCTTTTTTATAGTTACAAAAAACGAGGTTTACTTTTTAATTAACTATGGCAGTCTAAGAATTTGATGAGATTGCTTCGTTCCTCGCAATGACGGATATATATTAAGCTTTAAAAAAGGATGCCACTGCAATCCTTAACGCGTGTGTATTTTTTATGTGGAAGAGATTGCTTCGTTCCTCGCAATGACGCATATTTATTAAGCTTTAAAAAAGGATGCCACTGCAATCCTTAACGCGTGTACTTTTTATGAGGAAGAGATTGCTTCGTTCCTCGCAATGACGGATATATATTAAGCTTTAAAAAAGGATGCCACTGCAATCCTTAACGCGTGTGTATTTTTTA
>NZ_JAQJCU010000007.1:0-153466 GCF_029125915.1 Tenacibaculum bernardetii | reverse complement strand
CTTGAATGTCGGTACCAAAAACCGGTGTGTTACCAATTACACCATAGGCCAATAACTTATTGCGGGTGCAAATATAATACAAAGTTTTATTTCGGCAAATTTTTTATGCTTTTTTTCATTTAACACAATTTTATATCCACTTTTTGTTCGTTAACTATCTCAAAATTATATTTTTGTTTTCAGTAAAAAACCAACAGTAATTAATACTTTCGTACTTTATTATACAGAAAACTATGAACGAATTTAACTACAAAAAATGGAATGTCCTTTTAGGATGGTTTTCATTTGCCGTGGCATTAATCACATATACACTAACCTTAGAGCCTACAGTTAGTTCTTGGGATTGTGGAGAATACATTTCTACCGCAGTAAAACTAGAGGTTGGGCATCCACCAGGAGCGCCGTTATTTCAAATGTTAGGTGCATTTTTTGCCATGTTTAGTAACGACCCAAGTCAGTGGGCAAAAATGGTAAACTTCATGTCTGGTTTAGCCAGTGCATTTACAATTTTATTTATGTTTTGGACCATTACCAACTTAGCTAAAAAAATGGCAATTAAGAATGGTAAATTCAGTAAAAACGAAGCTATTTCTGTTTTAGGAAGCGGATTAGTAGGTGCTTTAGCTTATACATTTTCTGATAGTTTTTGGTTTAGCGCCGTAGAAGGTGAAGTGTATGCGATGTCTTCTTTTTTAATGGCCTTATTATTTTGGCTAGGATTAAGGTGGGAAAGTGAAATAAATACGCCTAGAGGAAACAAATGGTTGGTAGTAATTAGTTTTGTAGTAGGACTTTCATTCGGAGTTCATATTTTATCACTTTTAGTAATTCCTTCTATTGTTTTATTATATTTCTTTAAAACCTACAATAACATCAATATAAAAACAACTGCAATCGCAACACTTATTTCAATACTTGTTTTAGCTTTTGTTTTTAAATTTTTATTTCCGTTTACACTCAAATTTTTTAGTGTTTCAGAATTGTTTTTCATCAATCAAATAGGATTACCATATAATACAGGAACCATTATTGCTGGTATTGTTTTAATCGCCTTATTTTTCTTCGGATTAAAATATACACGTACAAAAAACTTAGTAATGGCAAACACTCTTGTGCTGTCTGTACTATTTATTATGATTGGTTTTTCGTCTTGGTTAATGTTACCAATTCGTGCAAATGCAGATACGGTTATTAACGAAAACAATCCGTCAAGCGCACGTGAATTATTAGCCTATTATAACCGTGAACAATATGGTGATGCGAATGTTTTTTATGACAAGTATTATTCTGTTTCTTACGACAGAACGCAAGATGCAGATCAACCGTATAAAGACGATAAACCTAAATACGAAAAGAAAGACGGTAAATATGTTATTGTAAATAAATACAAGAACGTATTGCCAAACTATTCTAGCAAACACAAAGGTTTTATACCCCGTATGGTAAATCCTGCGTCGGAAAAAGAATACAAAAGAATTGCCGGAATTCCTGCCCGAAGTAAAAGACGACCTACGTTTGTAGAAAACATGAAATTCATGATTGATTATCAATTCGGATACATGTACGGACGCTATTTTATGTGGAATTTTGTTGGAAGGCAAAATGATGCACAAGGACATTTAGATATTGAAAATGGTAATTGGTTAAGCGGAATAGATTTTATTGATGAAATGCGCTTAGGATCGCAACAAAACCTACCAGACGACATTGAAAACAACAAAGGACGTAACAAATACTTCTTCTTACCTTTAATTTTAGGATTAATTGGTTTGTTTTATCAATCTAAAAAAGACAAAAAGAATTTATACACCCTTGCCCTATTCTTTGCTTTTACTGGTTTTGCTATTATATTTTATACCAACCCAAAGCCTTTTGAGCCTCGTGAACGTGATTACGCCGTAGTAGGATCGTTTTATGTATTTGCTATTTGGATAGGTTTTGGAGTATTCGCATTATATGATTACCTAAAAAGTTACGCAAACAAAAGAACCGTTGCAATTGCCGTTTCAGCCTTTTCACTATTAGCGGTTCCTCTTTTAATGGGCGTTCAGAACTGGGATGATCATGATAGAGGTGATCGTTATGTATCTCAACTAAACGCACAAACGTATTTAGAAAGTTGCGACCCAAATGCTATAATTTTTACTATTGGAGATAATGATACTTTTCCGCTTTGGTACATGCAGCAGGTAGAAGGCGTGCGACAAGATATTAAGATTGTAAATACTAGTCTTTTTCAAACGGCTTGGTATATCGACCAGATGAAAAAGAAAACCTATGAAGCAGATCCTATTCCGTCGCAATTAACACACGACCAGTATAAATACGGAACTTTAGACGTTGCCTATTATTACCCATTGCCTCAGTTAAAAGACTCAATTCTTCCTATTAAAGATTTTATGCGATGGATTGCAAGCGATAATGATGCTACATATTTAGAAGTTACTGAAGAGTCTAAAGAAAAGTTTTACCCAACCAACAGAATTAGAATTCCTGTAAACAAAGAAAATGTTTTAAAAACAGGATTGGTAGCACAGAAAGATGCTGATAAAATTTTAGACTACATAGATATTACTGTTGATGAGCAAGGTTTAACAAAAAATAGAATCTTAATGCTCGATATTTTAAATAATTTCGATTGGAAACGCCCAATTTATTTTACCGGTGGCGCCAATGCTGATGAAGAGTATATTTGGTTGAAAGATTATTTACAATTAGATGGAATGTCGTACAAATTAGTGCCGATCAAAACATCTAACAGAGGAAAATCTATATTCGACATGGGACGCATCGATCCTAAAAAAATGTATGACAATGTTAAAAAATGGGATTGGAAAACCATTAATAATGGTAAAATTTATTTAGACGAACAAAGTAAACGTAATGCGATATCTATTCGTAACAACTTAATGCGTTTATCTGAAGAATTCTTAAAAGAAGGTGATTCTGTTAACGCGAAAGATGTATTAGATTTATCATTATACAAAATGCCAATTAACGATTTTGGGCATTATAGTATTTCTTTAGGATATCCTGAATTATACTATCGCATAGGTGATAAAAACAAAGCACGTGAAACTGCAGAAACATTAATAAATATCTTTCAACAGAAATTAAAGTATTACAGCACTTTTAAAGATAGTGATGTTGATTTAATTCTTGATAATTTAGAAACTAACTTATATATGTATCAAAATATCATACAACAAGTCACAAAATATGATAAAGATATGGACTATGGTAAAAAAGCTTTTGAAGGATACTTAAATCATGCGCGTTTGTTTAAACACTTGATGTCCGACGAAGAGGAACAAGAACAGTTTCCGCAAGAATTAGACACTATTAAACCTTAATTTTTGAGGTATATTTTATAAAAAAGCAGCGCAACTAAAATTAGTTGCGCTGCTTTTTTATATAAATATGTTATATGCATTTGGGATAAGATTACAGCAATAAAATACAGTACCGTTCTCACGATAGTTAAGAAAAATAATTCTTTAAAAGAATATCCTAAGTTTAAAACAACAACTTAAACGTACTGTTGTACTAAACCAATTAAAGTATTAGCATCTTGCTCTCCTGTTTGACGCCATTTCATCTCTCCTTGTTTATAAATCATAAACGTAGGGTTTCCTTTAACGCGCAAAGCTTCTGCTAAAATTTCGCTCTGTCTGATATCAATCTTTATCACTTTTGCCTTATCACCTAAAGCAGCAGCAACATCACGAAGGGTATCTAAACTAGGCTCTAACTCACTCCAATCGGTGTAAAAATCAATTAAAACTGGCTTATTTATACTTATAATTTCACCAAACTTTGTCATTCTATATAATATTTATATGTAATATCATTCAAAATTACTGTTTTTTTTTCTAATTAGATATTAACATTTGTTAAAAACACTGAAAATCAACCTTTTTTCAGTTCAATTACTGTAATTTCTGGCCAAATACCAACTCTACCAGGAAAAGCATGATAACCAAAACCTCTATTTACATTAATATATCGCCCAAATTCATTGTATAAACCAGCCCATTGTTTGTATACGTATTGAGACGGACTCCATTTAATCCATCCTGGTATTTCAATCCCGAATTGCAAACCATGCGTATGTCCACTTAAAGTTAACTGATAGTTAAAATTGTCTTTTTTCACCTTATATTCCCAATGACTCGGGTCGTGGCTCATTAAGATTTTAAAATCTTCTTTCTTTATTCCTTCGGATGCTTTTTTAAGATCTCCTTTTTGATTGAAACCTTTTCCCCAATTTTCTACACCAACCAAAGCTATTCTTTGTCCGTCTTTTTCTATATATTTATTTTCATTCAGTAATAAATCGAACCCAATTTTCGGATGCAGTTCTTTTATCGCATTAAAATTTTCAGCCTTATCTTCCTCAGTTTTCCATTTAGAATAATCTCCGTAATCATGATTTCCTAAAACAGCATATTTACCAACAGGAGCAGCTATTTTCTTAAAAACATCAATCCATTCATCCATTTCGTAAGCAAAATTATTTACAAGATCTCCTGTAAATAAAATCATATCTGATTTTTGTTCGTTAATTAAATCAACACCATAAGATATTTCTTCTTTATTCGTAAAACTACCCGAATGTATATCTGTTATGTGTGTAATTGTAAATCCGTCAAAAGCTTCTGGTAAATCTTTAAACGACAATTGATATTTTATCACTTTATAATTGTACTTACCTCTAAAAATACCATACAATATACTAGCAAACGGAATCGCAGCAATACCCAAAGCTAGTTTAGCCACAAAAGCCCTTCTGCCCGCTAAAGGTTTTGTTTCGTTTGATGATAAAAAAGAAATTCCCTTTCCTATCAACCGAACTACATCTTCACCAATCATAAATATCAAAATAAACAACTTAGGTAATAATACTACCAAAAGCGCTCCTACCGCCATTTGAAATTGCGGGGTTTGCCCCGAGCTTCTATCCGAAGAAAACACCACGTAAAAAAAGTTAACATACGCTAACAAACCTAAAAGTAGCCATCCATAACGAATAAATTTATTCTTTGTTATGGTCTTAATTGCCTGAAAAGCATAGGCTTCAAAAGCAACAATAAGTAATGAAATAATTATAATTGATAGCAACCAACGAGACATGTTTATTTTTTTTAAAAGTCGAACAAAGATAGGTTGATTATTGAAAATCAATTTTTAACATCTTGTTAAAGTTTCGTAGTTTTACAATCTTCAACTATAGAAACAAATGGCAGATCAAAAACGACTTTTTTTACTAGATGCTTTCGCATTAATATTTAGAGGATATTACGCTTTTATAAAAAATCCCCGAATTAACTCGAAAGGAATGGATGTTTCTGCAATTTTGGGTTTTACAAATTCGTTGTTAGATGTTATAAAACGTGAGCGTCCTGATCATTTAGCAGTATGTTTTGATCGCGGCGGATCGGTTGCCAGAGTTGATGCTTTTCCTGAATATAAAGCGAACAGACAAGAAACGCCAGAGGCGATAAAAATTGCAGTACCGTATATCGAAGAAATTTTAAAAGCAATGAATATTCCTGCTATTATAAAAACAGGATATGAAGCTGATGATATTATTGGAACTTTAGCTAAAAAAGCCGAAACAGAAGGTTATAAAACCTATATGGTAACGCCCGATAAGGATTTTGCACAATTAGTTTCTGAAAATATTTTTATGTATCGACCACGTTTTGGTGGTGGGTATGAAACTTGGGGAATACCCGAAGTACAAGAGAAATTTGGCGTAGAAAGACCAGAACAAGTGATTGATTTCTTAGGAATGATGGGAGATTCTGTTGATAATATTCCCGGTTTACCTGGTGTTGGTGAAAAAACAGCTAAGAAGTTTTTAGCAAAATATGGCTCAATGGAAAATCTGCTTGCAAACACAGCAGATTTAAAAGGTAAAATGAAAGAAAAAGTAGAGGCGAATGCCGAACTTGGAATTTTATCAAAAGAATTAGCAACGATTATGTTGGATGTTCCTGTTGAATTTCATCAGGAAGATTTTGAAATGTGCCAACCAAATATCGAAGCAACTAAAGAAATTTTCACCAATTTAGAGTTCCGTCGTTTAACTGATAATTTCTTAAAAGCTTTTGGGGTTACCGAAAATACATCCGAAGTAAAAAAAGATGAAAAAACAGCTGCCAAACCAAAAAAAGTAGCTGATAAAAGTACTGCTGGACAATTCGATTTATTTGCTGCTCCGGGTGCCGGAACTATTACCGAGGTTGAAATTGCTTCTGGTTACAGAAACATTAACAACACCAAGCATCTTTATCAGCATGTAAACTCTCCTTTATCAAGAAAGCTATTATTAAACAAGTTAATGCAACAAGAATCTGTTTGTTTTGATACAGAAACTACAGGTTTAAAAGCGCTAGAAGTTGAATTAATCGGGATTTCTTTTTCTTGGGAAATTGGCAAAGGATATTATGTTTCTTTTCCAGAAGATCAAGAAGAAACAGCTGCAATTTTAGAAGAATTTCGTGCTTTTTTTGAAACATCAACGATTGAAAAAATTGGTCATAATTTAAAATATGACATCAAAGTTTTATCAAACTACAATATTCCTGTAAAAGGAAAATTATTTGATACCATGATTGCGCATTATCTAATAAACCCTGATATGCGACACGGAATGGATATTTTAGCAGAAACCTATTTAAATTATCAGCCTGTTCCTATTACAGAATTGATTGGTAAAAAAGGGAAAAATCAACTTTCTATGCGAACTGTTGATACTGCTAAACAAACCGAATATGCCGTTGAAGATGCCGATATTACTTTGCAGTTAAAAGAACATTTTACCAATGAATTAGAAAGCGGAAACGTTACTAAATTATTTAACACGATTGAGACTCCGTTAGTTTCGGTTTTAACAGCTATGGAAATAGAGGGAATCAACTTAAATATTCCTTTCTTAAAAGAGCTTTCGGTTGATTTAGCAAACGACATTGAACGTTTAGAAAAAAGTATTTACGAGCAAGCCGGCGAAGAGTTTAACATTGCTTCACCAAAACAATTGGGTATTGTTTTGTTTGAAAATATGCAATTGGTAGAGAAGCCTAAAAAGACAAAAACAGGGCAATATTCTACTGCCGAAGATGTCTTATCTTTCTTAGCAAAAGAGCATCAAATTATTAGAGATATTCAAGAATATCGTCAGTATAAAAAATTACAAAGCACTTATGTAGATGCTTTACCAAATGAGATAAACACTAAAACCGGTCGTATTCATACTTCATACGCGCAAGCAGTTGCGGCAACAGGAAGATTGAGTTCTAATAACCCGAACTTACAAAACATTCCTATTCGTACAAAACGCGGACAAGAGGTTCGTAAAGCTTTTATTCCTAGAGATGAAAACCATGTATTAGTTGCTGCGGATTATTCTCAAATTGAATTGCGAATTATTGCTGCTTTAAGTGAAGAAGAAACCATGATTGAAGCCTTTAAAAATGGCGAAGATATTCACGCTTCTACCGCTGCAAAAGTTTTTAATGTTCCGTTAAGTGAAGTTACTCGCGAACAGCGAAGCAATGCAAAAACAGTAAATTTTGGAATCGTATATGGTGTTTCTGCCTTCGGGTTAAGCAATCAAACCGACTTATCTCGTAAAGAAGCGAAAGCGTTGATAGATACCTATTATGAAACGTATCCTAAATTACGTAATTACATGGCAGCACAAGTAGATTTTGCTCGTGAAAACGGCTATGTAGAAACCGTTTTAAACCGTCGTAGGTATTTAAAAAACATCAATTCTCAAAATGCTATTGTTCGTGGTGCTGCAGAACGTAACGCAGTAAATGCGCCTATACAAGGAAGTGCTGCCGATATTATTAAATTAGCCATGATTAACATTTACAATCGATTTAAAAAAGAAGGTTTTAAATCGAAAATGCTATTACAAGTGCATGATGAATTGGTTTTTGATGCGCATAAAGACGAGTTAGAAATTATTAAACCAATAATTAAGGAAGAAATGGAAAATGCCTTTAAAATGGCTGTTCCTTTAGATGTTGAAATTGGTGAAGGAGAAAATTGGCTACAAGCACATTAATTAAGAAAGAAGATGGAGTTAGATTATATAGAAAATGTAAATGGTTTTGATGAACATGTTGTTCGTTTATACAATTTCGACAAAACCGAGGCGATTAAATTTAGGGATTTAATTAAAGAAACTATTATTGAAAAAAGACAAAAATTAGATTTAGCTGAAGTTGACTTCATAGAACCTCGTAATTGTAATTTAATTTTCGGTTTGTTTAAATCTGACGAAGGAATACTTACGAAAGACAGTGAAACGTTTTTCTGCGTATTAACTTTAAATGGATTTAATACGATGCTAAAACTGATAGAACCTTATTGCAATAAAGACTCAAGGAGTTATCAATATTTATATGATATCGACAATCCAACCGAATTATTATTCTGCCCTAGTGCAACGTCTTATGATGAGTAATAAAGCATGGGGAAATTAATGAAGAGTTTACTTAATAATAAACTCTTCATTCTGAATCCAATTTGCTCTAAGTTTAAAAACTGTTTCAAAGTAAATTACTTGTTCTGGTTGCTTTCTTGATAAGAAATTACCGGTATCCCAAACATGGTTATTGTTTTTATCAATAATTGCTCTAACGGTATATTCTTTAGGTTCTAGTAAGTTGAATTCGATTTTTTGAGAAGTTGAAATATACCTTGTTTTTACAATCTTTTTATTACTTAAAAGTTGAATTATAACTGGGTGTTCTGTTTCTTTTTTTACCTCTAAAATTATGCTCCCATAATCTTCAACAGTAAGTGTTTTAAATTGATAGTTTAATGTATCGTTTGTTGTTTCATATAAATCGATAATTCCTTTCGGTAAAACATTAAATTTATAATTCATTTTAGGCGTTTTTTTAAACAAAACAGCCAACTTATTTATCGTTTGCTTTTTTACATCAAAATCTACATTCACTGTATCCTTATCTACTAATGAAAATTTAGATTTATCTAATGAAACAATTGGATTATTAGTATTTAAAAATATGGTATCATTTAAATGTAAATTTATACCTACAGTTGATGACACATTTAAAGAATCTATTTTATTTTTACGCAAACTAACAGTAACAGTATCTATAAATTTCTTATTGCGAACTATAAAGTTTAAAGAATCTTGTGCTACAGGTGTAAACCAATAATTAAGCGTGTCTTTGTCTTTTTCGAACTCTAAAAACGATTTAAACGTTTCTGAAACTTCAGACAGCAACTCAATTTTCATCTCTTCTCTTTCGCCTTCATAACCGAATTGTATTTTACCTTTTACAACTTCTTTTCCTCTTTTAAATTTATATGGTTGTAACTCTTTAAAAAGACGGATTGGTTTCATTATCAACGTATCTTTTGGCAAAGAAATAGTATCCGTATAAAAACCTATTTCATCTGTTTTGCCATTAAAAAGATAATCGTTTGATGCTTCTTTTAGTGCTAACAACAAATACTTACCGTCACGCAAATTCGTGAATTCAAAATTGGTAGAGTCTAACGTGCTAGTAACGTAATTTGGTTTTTCCTTGTAGATAATCGAATCGTTGTAAATACTATCTAATCGATATAATAAAACCGATATATTTTTTAATTTCTCTTTTTTAAACGAACCCGAAACTGCTCCTTTAATTTTTAAAGAATCTATATAATTGCCTGTTGAAAACACATATTTAAAGCTTTCTAACTTGTTATTTTCGTTGTTGTCTTGAACTGCGTTTCCGAAATTAAAAGTATAGGTTGTGTTTGTTCTTAAAGTGTCTAAAATTTTAATATTAATAGACTTGCTTGGTGTTCCTTGCGGTGTAATTACCGGTGGGTATTTTAAAGGTGGAGAAACCACCAACTGTTTCGTTAAATCTTTTAAAACAATATATTCGTTAAATTGAATTTTGATGTTTTTTTTATCAAAATTAATCGTTTCATAAGGTGGATTCGCAGTCATCATAATTGGTGCATCTTCATCTTTCGGGCCACCTTCGGGTCTTCCTTTTCGAGCACAACTTAATATGATTATAGATACAAAAACGACTAAAAATAATAACTTATTTTTCACAAATTGATTGTTTAATTCCAACATCAAAAGTACTAAAATAACAGCAACAAAATCAACCTTTTTTAGTATACGCTATGGTTGCTATACTAATGGTAATATTTTTTACTTTTAACAATTCATTACAACAAGCAACTAAAGTTGCACCTGTAGTTATTACGTCATCTATTAAAAGAATATGTTTGTTTTCAAAAACTTTAAAATCTGTTAACTTAAATTTTGTTTTAGAATCTGAAAAGCGCTCAAAACGATGTTTAAATGTTTGTGTTTTTGCTATGGATGACTTAATTAAAATCTGTTCTTCATATTCAATATTTAAAATACTACTTAACGTTTTTCCAAATTTCGTAAGTTGATTATAACCTCTCTTCTTTAGCTTTTTTTTATGTAGTGGCACCGGAACTATATAATCAACATCTTTAAAAATAGCCGATTCCTTTAACTGACTACCAAACCAATTAGCAATGAACTCTCCTATTTCTGGTTGATTCTTATATTTTAACTCGTGAATGATTTTTTTTGCAATTCCATGTTTCTGATAATACATAAAACAACGCACATTATTAATTAGCACTTTACCATAAAAAGGAGCTAAAAGCGTACTATTTACATACGCATTATTTTCAATAATAGGTATTTCATTACTACAAAATGTACATAAATACTTTTCGCTTTCTAATAAATTTACATCACAATTAACACATAAATTAGGATAAAATAAGTAGAATATATCTTTTAAATATTGCATCTTTACCAGCACTTTTAGTAGAAATATACAAAAAACATCATAAAACATTATTTTGGGTAAAAAATTTAATTTTTTTAAAGAAGCAGTTAAAAACTACAAAACATCTGGTACAGTTGCTCCTAGCTCTAAATATTTAGCCAAGAAAATGCTTAGAGAAATTGATTTTTCTACAGCTAAAGTTATTATAGAATTAGGTCCTGGTAACGGTGCAATAACAAACACTATTTTAAACGAAATAGAACCTAACACAGTTTTAATTTGTTTTGAAATTAATGATGCTTTTTATAAAGAATTAAAAAAGATTAAACATCCTCAATTAATTGTTATCAAAGCCTCTGCTGAAAACATGCGTGGAGAGATTAAAAAACTAGGATATAATGAGGTAAATTACATTGTTTCTAGCTTACCTCTAACTATTATACCTAAAGAAGTTTCACACAATATTTTACAAGAAAGCTATCTGCTTTTAAACACTAAAGGTATATTCATACAATACCAATATAGTCTTACATATTACAAAAAATTAAAAGGTGTTTTTGGAGATAATATTCAGTTAAGTTTTGAACCGCTTAATTTTCCGCCAGCATTTATTTACAACTGTGTAAAAAATAGTATATTAGCCCGCGAACGCACCTAATTGTTCTTCATACCCCAAATGATTATCAATTCCCAAATAAAGAATAACGGCTTTATTGCTTTTTTACTTCTATTAGTAATTGCAATTGGCTTATTATCCTACCAAAATGCTAGTGAATATTCTGAACTAAAAAAGGTTTTTAAATTAGAAAAAATAGAGCTAGAGTCTGAATTAAATAGCGTTATAAAAAATTATGAGAATGCTATATATCAAAAAGAAGATATCTCTTTAAATTTACGAGATAAGCTTCATAAAATAATTAAACTTAGAGACACTATAAATAATTTAAAAACCACGGACTATGGTTTGTTTCGTCTTTATAGAAAACGCATTTCTGGTTTAGCAAAACAGAATAAAATTCTTTTCGCTCATATAGATTCTCTTAATGCAGTAAATAATCAATTATTAACAAAAAACGATAGTGTTAAAGACATTCTAATTCAAAAAGAAGGTTTATATACAAGGTTAAAAAATAAAAACCAATCACTAGATTTAGAAAAGAAAGTACTAAAAGAAAAAATTGCAATTGCTGAAATTATTGAAACATCATCAATAAAAGTAGTCGCTATGAAAAAAAGACGTAGTGGAAAACACACCTCCACCTCGTACTCTAGTAAAACGGATGCTTTTAAAATAGAGTTTAACTTACTTGAAAATAATATCATTAGTTCAGGTGAAAAATCTATTTATATACAAATTGTAAATAACGATAAAGTTATTGCACCTACACAAGAAGTAAAACTAAAAAATAAAGAAAAAATACTTTGCAACGATAATTTTAAAGCAAAATATAACAATAAACAATTAGCTGTAATTTCATTCATCGATGTAGATCGTGATATGATAAATAAAGGTTCTTACAAAATAAATGTTTTTATAGATGGTGTTTTTACTAATAGCACATTTATAGAACTTAAATAAAATTAATAACCCCTTACTTTAATCCCCTTTATTATGACCCCAAAAAAAAGAAGAAGTATATTAATTGTAGCGCTCTTAGCACTTACTTTATTTCTAACAATCTATTCTTTACAAAAATCTAACCAATACAACAACCTTCAAGAAGTCTTTGAACAGGAAAAAGCTGATTTAGAAAAAGAATTAGATGAAATGATTAAAGATTATACGGATGTTATTGTTCGTAAAAAACGCCTTTCTACAAGATTGAGAGTTGAAATTGTTAAGATGAACAATTTACGTGATTCAATTAAAAACCTACAGATAGATAAGTATAGCTTGATCAGAAAATACAGAAAAAAAATTAGCAGCTTAGAACGTGAAAACCGAAACCTATTTGTAAAAGTAGACTCTCTTAGTACTGCCAACCAAGTATTATCTCAAGAAAATATAATTACTAATGAAATTTTGCTTCAAAAAGAATCAATAAATACTTCTTTAACAGAAAAAAATATAGAATTAGAAGAAAAGCAAAAAACTCTTGAAACTAAAATTGCTATTGGTGGAGTCATAAAAACAAGTGCCGTTAAAGTTGAAACTTTAAAAGAACGTAGCAGTGGAAAATTAACATCTACATCTAGATCAAACAGAACTGATGCTTTTAAAGTAAACTTCGATTTATTAAAAAATGTAGTAGCATACGCTGGTGAGAAGTCTGTTTATATTCAAATTATAGATAAAAACAAAAATGTGATTGCTCCAAAAGGAATTACCAATTTAAAAGATGGTGGTAAAATTCAATATTCCGATTCAATTGAAATTAACTACAACAATGACCGATTAAGCCTTGTTTCACTTATTTTGGTGAACAGAGACGATATTAACAAAGGAGAATACACTGTAAGTGCTTTTGTAGACGGTGTTTATTCTGGCGCTACCACCGTAAACTTAAAATAAAACACCTAAAAATATTATTAAAAGTGAAGAATTCATTTAATTCTTCACTTTTTTCATTTAGAATAGTATTAGTTAAAATCCTTATTTTATTTTTGCATTATGGCAAAACAAGAAGATCAATTTAAAAAAGTATTATCGCACGCAAAAGAATACGGTTATGTATTTCAATCATCTGAAATTTATGACGGGCTAAGTGCGGTATATGACTATGCTCAAAACGGAGTTGAGTTAAAGAAAAATATTAGAGATTATTGGTGGAAAGCAATGGTGCAAATGCACGAAAATATTGTTGGTATTGATGCGTCTATCTTAATGCATCCAACCACTTGGAAAGCTTCAGGCCATGTAGATGCCTTTAACGATCCTTTAATTGATAATAAAGATTCTAAAAAAAGATATAGAGCAGATGTTTTAGTAGAAGACTACTGTCTTAAAATTGAAGGTAAAATTGAAAAAGAAGTTAAGAAAGCAGCTAAACGTTTTGGTGATGCCTTTAACAAAGAAGAATTTATTGCTACCAATGGCCGTGTTTTAGGATATCAAGAAAAAATAAATACTATTTTATCTCGTTTAGGTAAATCTTTAGAAAAAGAAGATTTAGCTGACGTAAAATTATTAATTGAAGAGTTAGAAATTGCAGATCCATTAACGGGTTCTAAAAACTGGACAGAAGTTAAACAATTTAACTTAATGTTTGGAACAAAACTAGGAGCCTCTGCAGAAAGCGCAATGGATTTATATTTACGTCCTGAAACTGCACAGGGAATTTTTGTAAACTTCTTAAACGTACAAAAAACTGGTAGAATGAAAATTCCTTTCGGAATTGCACAAACCGGTAAAGCTTTTCGTAACGAAATTGTTGCACGTCAGTTTATATTTAGAATGCGTGAATTTGAGCAAATGGAAATGCAATTTTTTGTAAAACCAGGAACTCAAACAGAATGGTATAACAAATGGAAAGAAACGCGTTTAAATTGGCACTTATCATTAGGTATGGGCGCTGAAAACTACCGTTTTCATGATCATGAAAAATTAGCCCATTATGCAGACAATGCTGCTGATATTGAATTTAAATTCCCTTTCGGATTTAAAGAACTAGAAGGGATTCACTCACGTACCGATTTCGATTTAAAAGCACACGAAGAACATTCAGGTAAGAAATTACAATATTTCGATCACGAAGAGAATAAAAGTTACACACCTTATGTAGTAGAAACATCTATCGGATTAGATAGAATGTTTTTAGCCGTATTCTCTAATTCTTTACAAGAAGAAGAATTAGAAAACGGTACTACAAGAACTGTATTAAAATTACCTGCTATTTTAGCACCTGTAAAAGCTGCTATTTTACCATTGGTTAAAAAAGATGGTTTACCAGAAGTTGCTCGTAAAATAATGGAAGATTTAAAGTGGGATTTTAATGTGTCTTATGATGAAAAAGATGCTGTAGGGCGTCGTTACCGTCGTCAAGATGCTAATGGTACACCTTTCTGTATTACTGTTGATCATGACACTTTAAATGACGATAGTGTTACGATTCGCCATAGAGATACGATGGAGCAAAAACGTGTTAAAATTTCTGAATTATCAGCAATTATAAAACAAGAAGTAGATGTAAGAAACTGGTTACAAAAAATGTAATTTTTATTTCTTTTAAAATTTCAATAAGAAAATCCTAAACAATACGTTTAGGATTTTTATTTTTACAGCAATTAAATTCATCAATAATGAAAATTTTAATACGAATTTTATTTATTATCTTTTTGTGTTGGATGGCTGTTGGAGCTTATCTATTAAACTCAGAACATCCAAAAGCACAAATTATAATGGGTTTAGGCGTTATGTATATGGCTTTTATATTAATGCCTGTGTTTATTTATTACAGGTATAGAGATAACAAATACAAAAAATATATTATCAATGATCAAAAGATAAAAGAATGGATTGATAATAGTAACGAATAAAAAAAGGCTTCATTTTATAAATGAAGCCTTTTTAGTTTATGGATCTGTAACACTATAATTAGGTTACATAAAATTATTCTTAGTTATTGATTGTCCAAGAAACAAAGTATTGAGAACCTGTTGCCCCAACACCTGGCGCACTAAAGTATTCTTTACCACCAATATTAGCAGCTCCTACTTTAAATGCTGATTTAATAGAAGGAACTCTATAGCTAATTTGAGCATCTACAACAGTTCTAGCATCTACCATACCATCGTAGAAAGCAGATTCCCATAAAAATTCATCTTGCCATCTTACGTTTACATTAAAACCTAAGTTTTCAATTAAATCTGTTTTACCAAACTGAAACTTAACTTTGTGTTCTGGAGTATTAAAACCTGCCTCAAAATCAGAAGATTCGCTTATATCAATTTTAGAATAGGTATAATTTAAACCTAAGTTGAATCCGTTTAATACTTTCGTATTTAAACCAATTGTAGCTCCATAAGAACTTACATCTTCTTTAGAGTTACTATCTAAAGAAACACCTTTAAAATCTCCATTTTGTAATGCAACTAAACTAATTGGTGTACCTGCAGCGCCTCCTAATGGAGTTAAGTCTACTTGATCAGATAAATTTACATTTCCATACAATGGCGCTACTACGTTTTCAGCAGCAATAAAATCTTTATACTTATTATAGTAAACGTTTAAATCGATTGCAATTCCTTTTACAACACCTCTATAACCAACTTCAAAAGCAGTTACATGTTCTGGCTTTACAAACTCTACATCAGACTTCACTAAATCAGCTGGGTTCCCAGTTGCTAAAAATGCTCCAATTGAAGCCTCCGTCCAAGAATTTTCATAAGCCATCCTACCTGTTAAAGTACCTGTAGAACCAATCATAGAACCAGTAGTTCCATTTATATATCCTGCTAAACCTGGATTAATACCTAAATCAAATGGGTTTGAAATATATCTATCGATGTTATCTGAAGCTGTACCTAATAAAATACCACTACCTGCATCTAAACCAATATATTGATCTTGTGTTGTTGGGTTTCTAAAACCTGTTTGTACAGATGCTCTAAAGTTATGATTCTTATCTTCACCAACAGCATATGCCAATGATAAACGAGGTGATACATTTCCATCAAAGTTTTGAGCTTTGTCATAACGAGCAGAAGCTGTAACTTTTAAACGATCATCTTCTAAAAACTTCTTTTGAACTTGTGTATATAATCCAAATTCATCGTAATCGATAGTACCATCGTAATCTGTAAAAATTGTACCGCCTGAATTTAATACATATTGTCTGTAAGAACCTCCTAATTGCACCTCAGCCCAACTAATATAATCTTGTAAATTTAAATTAGCATCTACATGGTATAATTTTGTTTGATCCTGAAACTTAGAACCTGTTACTAAAGACGGATCTTGCTTAACTTTTTCAAAAGCCGTATTATAAGCACTTGTTCCTGGTTCAAATCTTCCTGTATCTGCAAATGCTCTTGCTGCATTATGATCAAAAGGTGCTACCCCTAATGGTGCAGCTTGTCCTAAATAAGCACCTGCATATTCTTGAAACCATTGTGTATCAGATTTCCAAGATCTGTTAATATTAATTGCAGCAAAACGAGTATCGTAAGAATCTCCCGCATCTTCAGCAGTCATATAACCACGTACAAAGAAACTTTTTCCTTTAAACTCTAATTTATGCTGCTGCATAAAAAAGTTTTGGATGTTATACCTGTTTTGTCCCTGGTAAATAGTGTTACCTGTACCGTATTTAGAATTCCAAATAATTTCTAAACGATCGTTACCCCAAGGTCTATAGTGTAATGAAGCACCAAACTTAACACTCTTCGCTTCGTTGGTCATTAAATCAGTATCATTATATCCTGTTCTAGTAACTCTTTGTGATCCTAAAGTTCCTGCTGGCGTACCTGCAATTTCATCAAAATTTAATGTAGTACCAACTTCATCACCATAAACGTTTAAACCATTATAATCTGGTTTTGACGAATGGTCTAAAGAAGTTAAATCTGTTTCATCTCTATAATCAGTTGCATGCCATTCTTCACCTTTTAAGTAAGATAATGTTGCTTTTGCAGCAAACTTATCGCTAAAAACGTGCGCCATACGAATACTAGTGTCGTAAAAAGCGTTGTTTCCTGCAGCTTTTTGACTTGTTGTACCTGACTTTATAACATAGCTAATCCCTTGGTCATTAAAAGGACTTTTACTTGTCATAAACATAATACCGTTAAAAGCATTTGCACCATATAATGCAGAAGATGCTCCTGGTAATAACTCTACTGTTTTTACATCTAATTCAGACATTCCTAAAAGGTTACCTAAAGCAAAGTTTAATGCAGGAGATGAGTTATCCATCCCATCAACTAATTGCATAAAACGTTCGTTTGCAAAAGTTGCAAATCCACGAGTATTTACCGACTTAAAAGTTAAACTGTTAGAGTTAATATCTACTCCTTTTAAATTTTCTAATCCGTCATAAAAAGAAGGAGAAGAAGTGTTTCTAATTGCTCTAGCATCCATTCTTTCAACCGTAACTGGAGATTCCATAATACGCTCTGGCGTTCTAGAAGCAGAAACTACAACTTCGTCTAAAGAAGTAGCGTTTTCTGTTAAGCTAACTTCAACAACTTGGTTGTTTTTAGTTATTTCAACATTTTTTGACTGATACCCTAATGAAGAAACCTCTATGGTAAAAGGCGGAGTATCTGTAACTGTCATTGTAAATTTTCCATCGAAATCAGTAGATGTTCCTACAGATTTTCTTAAAACTTTAATGTTTGCTCCTGGTAGTCCTTCTCCAAGAGATGCGTCATTGATCGTACCAGTTATGGTAGTCTGAGCAACCATTGCCATCGTACCAAACAGTACAAATGCAACAAGTAATAGTTTTTTCATCATAATGTATAATAATTTGTTAACTGTAGCGCAAAATACAATTTTTTTTTATTTATGAAATATTTAACCTTCTTTTTATCAAATCACACGATTTAAAGTACAATTATTAAACATTTATTAATTTTAGTATTTTTTTAATAATCATGATTTAACATCTTTTACAAATTGTATTTTTGCATAAACATGTACTTAACTTGGAAATAATACACTCTATTTTCGATTTCAATTCTTCTCAAAAAACAATAGTAACTATTGGTACTTTTGATGGTGTTCATATTGGACATCAGAAAATTATTAAGGAATTAATTAACGAGGCAAAATCAACCAATAAAAAATCGGTTTTATTAACTTTTTTCCCGCATCCGCGGATGGTTTTACAAAAAGATGTATCTATAAAGTTAATTAATACTATTGATGAACGCGCTGCGCATCTTGAGAAGTTAGGATTAGATTATTTAATAATCCATCCTTTTAGTAGAGAATTTTCAAGACTTACTGCTTTAGATTTTGTTCGTGATCTTTTAGTAAATCAATTAAATACTTCTAAACTAATTATTGGTTACGATCATCATTTTGGTAAAAACAGAGAAGGAAATATAGAACAACTAACAGAGTATTCTCATTTATATGATTTCACGGTACAAGAAATTCCTGCACAAGATATTGACGAGGTTTCGGTAAGTTCTACCAAAATTAGAAAAGCACTAACTAACGGACATTTAAAAACCACTAACAATTATTTAGGATATAATTTTTCATTAACAGGAAAAGTAGTTAACGGAAAAAAATTAGGCGGCACAATAGGATTTCCTACCGCTAATATTGAAGTTTTAGAAGATTATAAACTAATACCTAAAACAGGGGTTTATGTTGTAAAAGCTGTTATTAAAAATATAACTGTTTTCGGAATGATGAACATCGGTAACCGACCTACGGTTAATGGAGATCATCAAACAATTGAAATTCATTTTTTCGATTTTAATGCCGATTTATATAATGAGAATCTTACCGTAGAGTTGCTTTACTTTTTAAGAGATGAACAAAAATTCGATTCGGTAAACGATTTAGTTATTCAACTAAAAAAGGACAAAGAAACCTCACTAACCTACCTTAAAAACAATTAGTCGTTAGCATTGCCAAAGTCTGTCGCTTCTTATATCTTTGCGGTTCTTAAAAATTTAAAAAGATGTTACAGGTTCAGTTTATTAGAGAAAACAAACAAGCTGTTTTAGACGGATTAGCAAAACGTAATTTTGCCAATGCCGAAGCAATTATTAATGAAGTATTAACTTCTGATGAAACTCGTAGAGCTACACAGGTTTCTTTAGATAATATATTAGCTGAATCTAACAAAATCTCCAAAGAAATTGGTGGTCTTTTTAAATCTGGTGAAGTTCAGAAAGCTAACTTGTTAAAAGAAAAAACAGGTGAATTAAAAGAACAATCTAAGCAATTAACGGAAGCATTAAATACTGCTACCGATAGATTACAAGAATTATTATATACAATTCCGAATATTCCTCATGCATCTGTAAAAGCAGGGAAAAGTGAAGAAGATAATGAGAAAATTTTTAGTGAAGGAATAATTCCCGAATTAGGCGAAAATGCATTACCTCACTGGGAATTAGCTAAGAAATATGATATTATCGATTTTGAATTAGGAACCAAAATTGCTGGTGCTGGTTTTCCTGTTTATAAAGGAAAAGGAGCTCGTTTACAACGTGCATTAATCAACTATTTTTTAGATAAAAATACAGCTGCTGGCTATAACGAAGTACAAGTTCCTCATTTAGTTAACGAAGCTTCAGGAATTGCAACAGGTCAATTACCAGATAAAGAAGGTCAAATGTATCATTCGACAGTAGATGATTTATATTTAATTCCTACCGGTGAAGTGCCAATTACCAACATTCACAGAAATGATTTGGTTAAAGAAGCTGATTTACCAATTAAATATACTGGTTATACCCCTTGTTTTCGTCGTGAAGCAGGTAGTTATGGTGCGCATGTTCGTGGCTTAAATCGTTTACATCAATTCGATAAAGTAGAAATTGTTCGTGTAGAGCATCCTGATAATTCTTACCATGCTTTAAGCGGAATGGTAGAACATATTAAAGATATTTTACGTGATTTAAAATTACCATACCGTATTTTGCGTTTGTGTGGTGGTGATACTGGTTTTACATCAGCTTTAACTTTTGATTTCGAATTATATTCAACTGCGCAAGAGCGTTGGTTAGAAATTAGTTCGGCTTCAAATTTTGAAACTTACCAAGCAAATCGTTTAAAATTACGTTTTAAGAACAAAGATGGTAAAAGTCAGTTTGTTCATACATTAAACGGAAGTTCTTTAGCGTTACCTAGAGTTTTAGCGGGAATTTTAGAAAACTATCAAACTGCTGACGGAATTAAAATTCCTGAGGTATTAGTTCCTTATTGTGGTTTTGATATGATTGATTAAATAAAAATCGACTCGTATAAAAATAAAAAATGCCAAGTTTCAATCAAGAAACTTGGCATTTTTAGTAATCCACCCTTCAAAATGAATTAATTTTATATCTTTAGTTGGCAACCACAGCGACCATTAACCTTTTGTATTTATTCATTTCTAATAACGCTTCAAAATACTTTGTTATTTGTCCGTTATTCATAAACTCATTTGCATTGTTCTTTGCTACCTGATATTGTGTGTTAAAGTTTTTCATAGTATAAATTGTTTGGTGTTATTATCAGTAAGACAAAGTTCGTGCCAAAATGTTACAAGACTTTCAAAAAAAGGAAGCCTTTTAGTATAAATTTAACAATATTGTTCTGTATTTTTGATTGATGAGAAAAGCTGTTATTCTATTTAATTTACTGATTTTTAGTTTATTTTGTTACGCACAACAAAACGAATTTATTGTTGCTGAAAATTATTTTAGAAATAATGAATATGAAAAAGCAATTCAGCTCTACAAGAAACTACACGATAAAAGTCCGTATAACACCACTTATCTAAAAAGACTCGTAACCTGTTACCAAGAAACAGATCAGTTTATGAACGCTGAAGTTTTATTATCAAAAGAACTAAATGAAAGACCAAGTTTAAGCTACCTAAATGTTATTAGAGGTTATAATTTCGAACGACAACAGAATGATATCGAAGCCGATAAACAATATAAAATTGCTCTTAAATCTTTAGATAACAGAAGTACTTATGGTAATATTATTGCAAGCCTTTTTAAAAATTATAATCAGTTAGATTATGCTATTGAAGCCTATACAAAAGTAATGGCAAATAATCCAGATGCGAATTACGGATTTCAATTAGCGCAAATTTATGGTGAAAAAGGAAACTTCTCTAAAATGTTTGAATCGTATGTTGATTTGGTTGATAAAAACGAAAGTTACCTTAACAACGTAAAGCGTTTTACAAGCCGATATATTAATGAGGATACCGAAAATGAAAATAATATTTTATTTAAAAAAGCATTGCTGCGAAAATCAATTAGCAATCCAAAAAATATTTGGAACGATTTATTATCCTGGCTATTTGTTAAGCAAAAACAATACAATAAAGCACTTATTCAGCACAAAGCATTACTAGCCAGAGATGCTAATAATTTAGGCAAAATTGCTGAATTAGGTAAAATAGCGCTAGATAATGAAGATTATGAAACAGCAAAAGAATGTTTCGATTTAATGATTGAAAAAACCAATTATCCGAGTGATAAGTTTAATGCCATCAATAATAATTTAAAAATAGCTATTGAAACAAAACAAACGGATGTTGACATTCGCTTTAAAGAAGTATTTGATGAATACGGAATTAATAAACTCACCTTTCGTACACAAATAGCCTATGCTAATTACGTAACATTTACCAAAAACAATCCTGAAGAAGCTTCTAAAATTTTAGAAAAAGCAATGACTTTTACGAGTTCTAGGTTTACAAAAGCAATGGTAAAACTTAAACTAGGCGAGGTTTTAGTATATACTAATAAGTTTAACAAGGCATTAATTTATTTTTCTCAAGTTCAAACAAAATTTAAAAATCATTTTTTAGGGCAAGAAGCACGATTTAAAGTTGCACAAACCTCTTATTTTAAACATGATTTTAAATGGGCAAAAGCACAGTTAAAAGTTTTAAAAGGTTCAGCCACGCAATTAATTGCTAACGATGCCGCAAATTTATTTTTAACAATTTCTGATAACGAACCAAAAGATAGTATTCCCTCAGGCTTAAAAGAATATGCTAAAGCCGACTTGTTGGCTTTTCAGAATAAAGATAACGAAGCGATTACTATTTTAAACGAGATTATTACAAAATACAAAGGCCAACCTATTGAAGATGAAGCATTGTTTAAACAAGCTAAACTTTTTGTAAAACAACAAAAATACGATGAAGCCATTTTAAGCTTTAATAAAATAATCACTTTAGATAAAAAAGGAATTTATGTTGATGATACGTATTATCAATTAGCAGAATTATACAATATAAAATTAAATAACCTCGAAAAGGCTAAAGAATACTATCAAAAGATTATTTTTGACCACGCTTCTAGCATCTATTTAGTTGATGCTCGTAAAAAGTTTAGAAAACTAAGAGGTGACCAAATTAATTAACCTATGTATCAATAAGTTAATGTAACATTTATTGTTGCAAAATATAATTGCTACATCTTTACATTAAATAACAAAATGTATATATATAACGTAACTATAAGTATTGACGAGAGTGTGCATGACAAATGGATTGTTTGGATAAAAAACCACATCCCTAAAGTTTTGGCTACTGGTCGTTTTTTAAGTGCAAAATTAACACAAGTTTTAGTTGAGGAAGAAATGGGCGGAATAACATACTCTGTACAATATACTGCAAAAACACGTGAAGATTTAGACGATTATTACAAACACGATGCTAATGAACTACGTTCTGATAGTATTAAAATGTTTGCTGATAAAATGCTAGCTTTTCGTACAGAGTTACGAGTAATAAATGAATTTTTTCCTGTTGAAGCGAGTAATTAAACATGAAACAGAAAATTTATAAAAACAGAAAAAAGATATTATTTACAGGTATCTTTCTAACTGTTTTAGGTGTTATTATAGGTTACTGCACATACGGAACCGAACCTTGGGAAACCATTGGTGGTTTTTTAAGTGGTTTTGGCGTAGCAACATCAATCATAACATTCGGTATTCAAAAATCCGGGAAATAATTAATTAAAAAATAGCAATACAAGGATTTTTATTTACTCTTGTTACTAGTATTTTTAAATCAGCATCTGTTTTAATTATAACATAATATCAGCACGTTATTCTGAATTTATTTCAGAATCACATTTTTATAATAAACAGTATGTTTTGTTAAGTACCTGAAGCAACTTCAGGTTGACGTAAATATTGGTTATTACCGACAATCAAAATCTTTTATCATAAAAACTATGACAGTAAGAGCAAAAAAACATTTAGGACAGCATTTTTTAACCGATGAAGATATTGCTAAAAAAATAGCGGATGCATTAACCGAAAATGGATATGATGATGTATTAGAAATTGGTCCTGGAATGGGTGTTTTAACGAAATACTTATTAGAAAAAAAACCAAAAATTACGGTAATGGAGCTCGATTATGATTCGGTTGCCTATTTAAAAGATACTTTTCCGTTAGAACATATTAAGTTGGATACCACTGCTAAAAAGTTCGAAATTCTTGAAGGTGATTTTCTAAAAAAGAATATTGTAGATATTTTTAAAGAAAAGCAAGTAGCTATTATTGGTAACTTTCCCTATAATATTTCTACTCAAATTGTATTTAAAGCTATAGAAAATAGAGAATTTGTTCCTGAATTTGCAGGAATGTTTCAAAAAGAAGTAGCCAAAAGAATTGCAGAAAAAGAAGGAAGTAAAGTTTACGGAATCATGTCTGTCTTAACACAAGCTTTTTATGATGTAGAATATTTATTTACGGTTCCGCCAACCGTTTTTAATCCGCCGCCAAAAGTAGATTCAGGTGTTATAAGACTTATCAGAAAAGAAAATTATACGTTACCTGTTGATGAAAAGTTATTTTTCAGAGTCGTAAAAACATCTTTTAATCAAAGAAGAAAAATGTTGCGTTCTAGCCTAAAATCCTTTAATATTTCTGACTCTTTAAAAGAAGACCCTATCTTTACAATGCGTCCCGAACAATTATCGGTAAACCGATTTATAGAGTTGACTCAAAAAATTGCTAACGACAGTAACTAAAGAGTATTTAAAATAAAACTTACTATTCAGAATTTAAACCATTCCGAATATTTAAATTATCGACTAAAATTGCAAAATATGGCATTTGAAATCACCCAAGAACTTCTAGAAAATGTAACCGAACACATCGAAGCTAAAAACGATGCTGGTCTTAAAGAGCTCTTTAAGGAAATTCACCATGCCGATATTGCTGAGATATTAGACGAATTGCCTTTTGAAGAATCGGTTTACATTATTCGTTTATTAAAAAGTGAAACAACATCTGAAGTATTAATGGATGTTGATGATGATGTTCGTGAAAAAATACTAGAACAATTAACTGCAAAAGAAATTGCAGAAGAAATAGATGAACTTGATACCGATGATGCTGCCGACGTAATTTCTGAACTTCCTGACAACAGGAAAAAAGCAGTAATGCGTGAAATTGATGATGAGGAGCACGCCAAAGAAATTGTAGAGTTATTACGTTACGACGAAAATTCTGCCGGTGGATTAATGGCAAAGGAATTAGTAAAGGTTAACGAAAACTGGACGATTCCGCGTTGCGTAAAAGAAATGCGCCTTCAAGCAGAAGAAGTTACAAGAGTGCACTCTATTTATGTAATTGATGATAATAACAAGCTTAAGGGTCGTTTATCTTTAAAAGACTTATTAATGGCGTCTACAAAGGCAACAATTGCAGAGGTATACATACCAAAAGTAGATTTTGTAAACGTAACTGATGAAGCCGAAGATGTTGCTAATATTATGCGTAAGTATGATTTAGAAGCAATACCCGTTGTAGATGAACTAGGTGCTTTAGTGGGTAGAATTACGATTGATGATATTGTAGATGTTATAAAAGATGAAGCTGATAAAGATTACCAATTAGCAGCCGGTATTACACAAGGTGTAGAGGCTGATGATACTATTTGGGAATTAACACGTGCTCGTTTACCTTGGTTATTTTTAGGTTTATTGGGTGGTGTTGGAGCAGCAAGTATTATGGGAGTTTTTGAAGGTGCTATGGTAGATAATGCAATCTTATTTATGTTTACACCGTTAATTGCGGCAATGGCTGGTAATGTTGGTGTGCAATCATCTGCAATTATTGTACAAGGAATTGCTAATGATGATATAAGAGGTAGTATTACTAGCAGATTATTAAAAGAAGTTTCTTTAGCAATGGTAAACGGATTAGCGTTAGCTATTTTATTATTCTTATTTATTTTTATAACCGAACAAGATATAAAAGTCGCAGCTGCTATTTCTACGTCACTTTTTGTGGTGATAATTGTAGCAGGTTTAATAGGAACTTTTATTCCGTTATTTTTAGATAAACGAGGTATAGATCCTGCTATTGCAACAGGACCATTTATTACAACAAGTAATGATATTTTCGGAATTCTTATTTATTTCGGAATTGCAAAAATGATTATTGGTTTCTAAAAAAATTGTGCAACTTTTACACCTTCAAATAAAGTATCAATTTGATCTTTAGGTATAAAACCTTTTAGCATTAATGCGGCTCCGAATACGATTAATAAAACACCCATTCCACGTTTTATTCTGTATATAACTAAAGGCGTTAATTTGTTTTTCAGTTGTTTTGCAAGTAGTATTTTACCTAAATCGGTAACTGCATATCCTAAAATTACGGTACCAAAATACCAAAATAAATACTTCGGATTCATATCGTAAGTAGGGCCAACAACTACAATTAAACCTAACCAAAAGGCAAGTACACCTATATTTATAAAGTTTAAAAAGAACCCTTTTAATAATAATTTTATATAATTATTACTGGCAGGTAAAACTACATCTGGTGCTTCTGATTCTTTTTTGTTATTTTTATCTAAATACGTTATCAATCCGTAAATAATAAGCACAAGACCACCAACAAGAAATAACCTCGGGTCGTCTTTAATTTTTTCTAATAAACTTCTACTACCAAAATAGGCAATTAACATAAAAGAGATATCGCCTAAAATCACACCAATATCAAAAGCAATAGCTGCCCTTGCTCCTTTTAAAACACTTGTTTTTAAAAGCATAAAAAATACTGGCCCAATCATAAAAGCCATGAAAACACCTACTAAAAAAGCGTTTTTAAAATCGTAAAAATCCATTTTATAAAAATATAATTTTTAATGGCTATACATCATCAAAATCAACTACTACTTTTGGTGTTGTTGGGTGCGCCATACAGGTTAAAATAAAACCTTCTACTAATTCATCATCTGTTAAAATAGAGTTTTTAGACATTACTGCTCTTCCTTCTGTAACTTTAGCAATACAACTGCTACAAACTCCTCCTTGACAAGAATACGGAGCATCTAGCTTATTACGTAAAGAAGCTGATAAAATAGTATCTGTTTTCTCCATCGAAAAAGTAGTCTCTTCATCATCTAACAATACTGTAATTTCAGATTTCCCATCAGGATAGGTAACAGGAATTTCACCTTCTGTTGTACTTGCTGTAAATAATTCGAAATGAATATTCTCTTTCTTAAAATCGTTTTCTTGTAATGTTTCAGAAACTATATCAATCATAACTTCTGGCCCACATAAATACGCAGCATCAAAAGACACATCTTTATGAATATTCTTCATAAAATAATTCACGTGATTTTTATCTATTCTTCCGAATTTACTATTATTACGAACCTCTTGACTAAAAATATAATGCAAGTTAAATTGTGTAGGATATTGTGTTGCCAACGCATTTAACTCATCGAAAAATATAGTTGTTTCTGCTTTTTTATTACCAAAAACTAAGGTAAATGTTGCTGTTGGCTCGTTTTCTAACACTGCTTTTATCATCGATAAAACTGGCGTTATTCCGCTACCAGCAGCAAAAGCAATGTAATTTTTATCCGCCACAGGCTCTAAAATAAACTTTCCTTCTGGTTCAGAAATTTCTAATGAAGTGTTTTCTTTCAGCTTTGTAGTTGCGTAGGTAGAAAACGTTCCTTTCTCTACCGCTTTAACCGCTACTTTAACCTGATTGCTATTTGGTGATGCACAGATAGAATACGCTCTTCGTATTTCTTTATCGTTTATTTTAGTTTTTATGGTTATATACTGACCCGCTACAAAAGAATATGCTTCTTTTAGTTCGTCAGGAATTGTAAATAAGATAGAAACAGCATCGGCAGTTTCTTTAATTATTTTTTCTATTGTTAGATTATGAAATGTAGACATGTATTGTATTTAGAAACACAAAAATAAGCAATACTAAACGAACCTTTTGTTAGGAATAATATAAAAAACAATACCTAAGATTATTATACATAAGAAAATTATATATATTTGTTGCGACTAATTTAGAATGTCATTGCGAATAAAATGAAGCAATCTTATCATTTAGTAAAGATTACTTACTCGTAATAACTAAAACAATAAAAATGGGAAATCAGAAATTATATAAAGGTTCGTTACAAACCATCATTTTAAAGCTATTGGCACAAAATGACAAAATGTATGGTTATGAAATTACACAAAAAGTAAAAGAACTTACCAAAGGGGAATTAAAGATTACCGAAGGCGCTTTGTACCCTGCCTTACATAAATTAGAAGCCGAAGGTTTGTTAGACGTAGAAGTTGCCAAAGTAGGGAATCGTTTACGTAAATATTATAAACTTACCGAAAGCGGCACCAAAGAAACTGCCAATAAATTAGAGGAAATGCAAGAGTTTTTAAAAACAATGCAGCAATTGGTGAATCCTAAATTTAGTTTGGAGTAAGATGGAATTAACTAACGAACAAATACAGCAAATAGATAATCGTTTAAAAAAACGAGGTATAAAATATTGGGATTTACGTATTGAAATGGTAGACCATATAGTTTCTGATATGGAAACAAATGCTACAACTAATGATTTTAAGGTTGAATTAGAAAAAACATTAAGAAAATTAAATTGGAATCGAGGTTTAATTGGTGTAAATACTGAAGGTTGGCAAAACACTAATAGAAAATATAGAAAGGAATATTATGCAGAAATTATAGTTGTTTTCAAGTCATTTAAAAACATAACTGCTTATATATTGTTTTCAATATTCTTATACACTATTTCGAATTTTGTTTCTTTTAATGTTTTCGAAATAATAAGCTTAGGATTATTAATATCACCAATGCTTTTTTTCTTTTTTGTTACATCAAAGCAATTATTTAAAAAATATGGAAGATCAATAAACCTAGATTACGGCGTAAGTTATTTTTCTTTTGCTTTTATAATGATGATGCTTCCTATTCAATTTATAAAAGATTTTTCTACTGAAACTCAAATAACCGCCTTTATAATATTTATACCCATCTTATTTGTTACTACTTATGCTGGTTATAAAACATACAAAAAAGCACTTACAAGAGTTGAAAATATGAAAAACGAATTAGCAATATAAACAATGCAACTAACCCAAGAACAAACCAAAAGAATTAACGACTTTTTAGAAGGTATTGGTGTTAATTATATTGATATCCGTTACGAAATGGTAGATCATATTGCGACTGAAATTGAAGAGAAAGTAACCGATACTGATACGTTTTTCGAAAATCAACGCTTTCAAACCGTTTTTGTTAAATACATGTTGAGTAAAAAAGATGCGCTGCAAAAAAAATATCAAAAAATAGTAAAAAGGAGATTTTGGGATGATACTAAAACAATATGTAAAAACATGAGTATAGAAACTCTTAAAATTAAAAACATAACATTCTTAGCACTTTTAACTTCGTTAACTTATTCACTTAGTTTATTTAATATAAAAAACACTCTGACCTTTTTGTTTGTATTATTGATAATTATCTATTGTTATAACGGCTATATATTTAGTAGAACAGCTAAAAAATATGGCAATATAAAAGTGATTCAATCATATACATTACTACTTACTTTTATGTCTTATTTTCCTCTTTACGTTAACAATCCCATATTAATGTCATCTAAAACGGATGTTAAAATGTGGAGTATTTATATACATACGTCGTTTATCTATTTAATTTTTTTACTCTATAAATCATTTATGAATCAGAAAGAAAAAATTGATACTAAATACCGATATTTAACAGAATAAATGATATTAGAGCGTCATTCTGAATTTATTTCAGAATCGCACATTTATGATATGTTATGATGACAACCTGAAACAAGTTCAGGTTTACGAGAATAAACTATTATAAAAATATTGCCCAAACGCATTTATTTAAGTTATGGAATTGACAAAAAAGCAAATACAAGAAATTGATAATTACATTACTGTTTGCGGGATAAAGTATTACGATGTAAAAACAGAAATCGTAGATCATTTTGCTTCAATATTAGAACTTCGTTTGGATGAAAATCCTGATTTAGATTTTAAAGAAGCTATTATAGAAGAGCATAAAAAATTTAGCGACAAGGGTTTTAATCGGCTATTAGAAACAAAGACAAAAACAATACATAATCGTTTTGTAAAACAAACTATCATAAATTTTAAATCGTTTTTTAAACTCCCGAAAATCATTATTACAATTTGTTGCTACTTATTATTATATAAAATGATGCCTTATTTTAATGATGTAAAAACTTTTTTTATGGTTTTAACAGTTTTTGGTTTTATACTAATTTTTCAATTAGGAATTCGAATATTTATCAGCTACAAACAAAAAAAAGAGAGGTTTTTAGCTTTAAATAGAATGACTTTATTTTATCAAATAGCGAGTAACATGTTTATTTTATTTAACTGTATTCTTTCTTTTAGAACTGATAAAAGCTTTTTAAATAATGGCTATAACAATATTCATTTGGGTGTTTTTGTACTAATACTATTACTGTATTGGAGCATGGAATATGTATACCAACAAAACAGAAAACAGATTAAGAAACAATACCCAAACGTATTTATTTAAATGATGAAACTCACCGAACAAAACATAGATAATTTATACAAATTCACGCGTCAGCATTATGTTGAGCATTACGATGTGCAAACCGAATTAGTAGATCATTTAGCCAATGACATCGAACAAATTTGGGTAGCACAACCTACATTATCTTTCGAGCAAGCACGCGATATTTCTTTTAAAAAATTTGGAATTTTTGGGTTTATGGATGTTGTTGAGGAAAAACAAAGGCAGTTAGGAAAAAAATACAAAACCATTTTGTGGCGTTATGTAAAAGAATGGTTTCAATTGCCTAAAATAATTTTAACCGCAAGTATTTTTGCTTTCTATTTTTTCTGTTTACAATTTAAAGCTGGGCTTTATTTATGCATTACTTCTGTAATTTGCCTTGCTATTATTGATTTATACATTGTACATAAACTACAAAAAGAAATTAAAAATCGTTTTGCAAAAAATAATAAGAAATGGATGTTAGAAGACACTCTTTTTAATGTAGCTAGTTTTGGCGGTGTTATGGTTGGTTCGAACATACCGCACTTTATAAACCAAACAATAAATGATACGCCTTCTAGTACAGCTGCATTTTTTATTGCGCTATTTTTAACATCAGCTATTATATACTCATATGTAACGTTGATTGTTATTCCGCAAAAAGCAGAACAGTTATTAGAAGAACATTATCCTGAATATAAAATCGCTCGATAAATGAAACTCACCGAACAAAACATAGATAATCTATACAAATTCACACGTCAGCATTATGTTGAGCATTACGATGTGCAAACCGAATTGGTAGATCATTTAGCCAATGACATTGAAAAAATATTAGCAGAACAACCTACATTATCTTTTGAGCAAGCACGCGATGTTTCTTTTAAAAAGTTTGGAATTTTCGGGTTTATGGATGTTGTTGATCAAAAAATAGTGCAATTAAATAAAAAATACTTTAGGCTTATTTTAAGTTTTGTAAAACAATGGTTTCGATTGCCTAAAATTATACTTACTTTTTGTTTTATAGCACTGTTTTATGTACTGCAACAAGCACCCAGTGCCTATTATATTTATACTGGAGTATTTTTTAGTGTCATCCTTTTAGAAACAATTAAAATGTTTCATTCAAAAAGAAAAATCAAAAAAAAAGAGGCATTAACGGGTAAAAAATGGCTATTAGAAGATATTTATTTAAGACAGAGTTTAGGAAACTTAGCTATAATTATGTTTTACACCTATGATTGGTTTTTACCACACGATACTGGTTTTATTGAAATGAATGAGTTTAGTCGTTGGTTTTCCGCAGCTTTAATCGTTTTAATAATTTTGATTGGTTATATCACCCTAATCGTGATTCCCAACAAATCAGAAGAATTACTAGCTAATCATTATCCAGAATATAAACTGACTTAATAAGTTCTCGATACAATTTTTCGTGCCTCAAAATCACTCGAACTGACATTTTTATTCATTCTTGTCAATTCGAGTGAATTTGAGGATTGAAATGAATAAAATTTGTATCGAGAATGAAGATTATTTACTTTTTACCATCCACAACAATAACAATCTCGCCTTTTGCAGGCTTCGCTGTATAATATGATAAAACTTCTACTACTGTTCCTCGCTTGGTTTCTTCAAACATTTTTGTCAATTCTCTAGAAACTGATAATTGTCTATCTTCTCCAAAATATTCTGAAAAATGAGCTAATGTTTTTAATAATTTATGTGGACTCTCATAAAAAATCATGGTACGCGTTTCTTCCGCTAACAAGTTTAAACGTGTTTGTCGTCCTTTTTTTACAGGTAAAAATCCTTCGAAAACAAATTTATCATTCGGTAAGCCCGAGTTTACCAATGCAGGTACAAAAGCGGTAGCACCAGGCAAACATTCCACTTCAATATTTTGTTGCACACAAGCTCTGGTTAATAAAAAACCAGGATCAGAAATTGCAGGCGTTCCAGCATCAGAAATTAAAGCACATGTTTCACCATTTTTTAATCGATTTAAAACACCATCTACCGATTTATGTTCGTTATGCATATGATGGCTGTACATTTGTGTAGCAATCTCAAAATGCTTTAATAACTTACCACTTGTACGCGTGTCTTCCGCTAAAATAAAATCAACTTCTTTTAAGATTCTAAGTGCTCTTAAGGTAATATCTTCTAAATTTCCAATAGGTGTTGGCACCAAATACAATTTGCTCATACGGCAAAGCTACAACAAAGTTTTAGTACATTTGTGCTATGCCAAAAAAGCTGTTAAAAAATATTTATTTTCCTTCGGATGTAAGGCGTTTGTCTGCTGATGATTTGCCGTTATTGGCAAAAGAATTGCGTGACTTTATTATTGATGTAATTGCAACTAAAGAAGGTCATTTAGGCGCAAGTTTAGGTGTAATAGAACTTACTATTGCCTTGCATTATTTGTTTGATACTCCAAACGATCAATTAGTTTGGGATGTTGGGCACCAGGCATACGGACATAAAATTTTAACAGGCCGAAAAGATATTTTTCATACCAACAGGCAGTTAGGCGGAATTTCAGGATTCCCAAAACGAAGCGAAAGTGAATACGACACTTTTGGTGTTGGGCATTCGTCTACATCAATTTCTGCAGCTTTGGGTATGGCAATTGCTTCTAAATTACAAGGAAGTAACAAACATCATATTGCTATTATCGGTGACGCTTCTATTGCTAGCGGAATGGCTTTTGAAGCCTTAAACCATGCTGGCGATACGAATGCCAATTTACTAGTCATTTTAAATGACAATGCTATTGGTATCGATCCTTCGGTAGGCGCTTTAAAAGATTATTTAACTCGGATAAAATCACCAAGGGCTGATATTGAGCAGCACAATATTTTTGAAGGATTAAATTTTAATTACTCCGGACCTATTGATGGCCATAATTTTGAAGAGCTCTTATCAGAATTAAATAGATTGAAGCAAATTGATGGTCCTAAATTATTACATGTAATTACCACCAAAGGAAAAGGACTACGACAAGCAGAACTAGATCAAGTAAAATACCATGCGCCAGGTAAATTTGATAAAATATCGGGAGATGTTTTACCTAAAGAAGCAAGTAAATTTACAAAATTTCAGGATGTTTTCGGAAAAACAATTGTCGAGTTAGCACATAAAAATAAAAAAATAGTAGGTATTACACCTGCCATGTTAAGCGGAAGTTCTTTAAAACGAATGTTAGATGAATTTCCCGACCGTACTTTTGATGTTGGTATTGCCGAACAACATGCTGTTACTTTGGCGGCTGGTATGACAACGCAAGGTATTATTCCGTTTTGTAATATTTATTCTACTTTTTTACAGCGCTCTTACGATCAAATAATTCACGATGTTGCCTTGCAAAACCTACCAGTAATATTTTGTTTAGACAGAGCTGGTTTGGTTGGTGAAGACGGTGCAACACATCACGGAGTATTCGATTTGGCCTATTTACGTTGTATCCCGAATTTAATCATATTTGCGCCTCGTAACGAAATTGAACTGCGAAACATTTTATTTACAGCTCAATTGGGCTTAGAAAATCCGATTGCAATTCGGTATCCGAGAGGCTATGGAAAACTAGAAAAATGGCAACTTCCTTTTGAAAAAATTCAAATAGGAAAAAGCACCTGTTTAAAAGAAGGAAATGAAATAGCAATACTTTCTATAGGAACCATAGCTAACAACGTTTCAAACGCTATACATCAGTTAGAAAACAGCAAAGAAGTGGCGCATTACGATATGCGATTTGTAAAACCTTTAGATAAAACGCTTTTAAATAGTGTTTTTAATCAATTTGATAAAATAATTACTGTAGAAGACGGAACTATAACTGGTGGATTTGGTACTGCTATTTTAGAATATGCTTCAGAACAAAACTACAAAGGCTTTATAAAACTTTTAGGTATTCCTGATAAATTTATAGATCATGGAACTGTTAATGAGCTGCAAAAAGCTTGTGGTATAGATTCAATTTCTATTCAAACCATGATAAAACAGTTATTAAACTAAGCTTTATCAGGCATTTTCCTTTTTTATTCTATTAGTTAGTAAGTAAGTAAATTTGAGCACACCTCATTATCCACTAACCTTTCCCCGTATATAAAATCATGAAAAAACTAATACAATTAGTTATATGCACATTCGTAATTGTGTCGTGTAACAACGAGGAAAATTATTTACCTGTTTCGAAAATTGATACTCAACTAAGTGAACTCCTCTTTAAAAGAGCTGGTAATTCTGAAAAATCCTATTTTATATTGCCATCAAGCAATGACTACTCCAAAATTCCGCAAGACCCTAAGAATCCAATTACAGAAGCGAAAGTTATTTTAGGTAAGTTATTGTTTCACGAAACTGCGTTGGCACAAAGCCCTAAACATACTGATGGTGTTGGTACGTATTCATGCGCAAGCTGTCATCATGCTAAGGCAGGTTTTCAATCGTGTAAAAAACAAGCTATTGGTGATGGAGGTTTCGGATTTGGAGCTTCAGGTGAAATAAGAACAATGGCCGAAAATTATACCAATGAAATGGTAGATGTACAACCTATAAAATCGCCAACAATATTAAACAGTGCCTATCAAAAAGTAACTCTTTGGAATGGTCAGTTTGGTGCTACAGGGATGAATATAAACACTCAGGCACAATGGACAACAGGAACACCCAAAGAAACCAATAATTTAGGCTTTGAAGGCCTAGAAACACAAGCCATTGCAGGTTTAACTGTTCATAGACTTGAAATAAATTCTTCTTTAATTGAAAATTTAGGTTATAAAACATTATTTGACGATGCTTTTGCTAATGTAAATGAAGAAAAGCGCTATACTTTTAAAAATGCCGGATTAGCAATTGCTGCTTATGAAAGAACAGTGATAGCAAATGAAGCTCCTTTTCAAGAATGGTTAAAAGGTGATCTAAATGCAATGACAAATACTGAAAAAAAAGGGGCTATTTTATTTTTTGACAAAGGAAAATGTTATCAATGTCATAGTGGACCGTCCTTAAACTCGATGGATTTTATCGCTTTAGGAATGAAAGATTTAGAAGGCGGAGACACTCTAGGAAGCCCTGTAGATGAAGCTACTAAAAAAGGACGTGGTGGCTTTACACAAAATACAAATGATAACTACAAGTTTAAAGTACCACAATTATATAGTGTAAAATACAATGGTTTTTACGGTCATGGTTCTTCGTTTAAATCTGTAAAAGAAATTATTGAATATAAAAACAACGGTATAAAAGAAAATCAAAATGTACCAAACAGTAATTTAGATGAAAGGTTTAAGCCGCTTAATTTATCTGAAGAAGAAATCAATTTATTAACATTGTTTATAGAAAAAAGCTTGGATGACAAAAACTTAAAAAGATATACACCAGAAAGGGTATTGTCGGACAATTGTATTCCTAATAACGATGTACAATCACAAGAAGATATTTGTAATTAAAAGAATATAATAAAAAAACCGAAACATAAATGTTTCGGTTTTTTTTAATAGAATACTATTTTCTTAATTATTTAAAGCTTCTGCACCACCAACAATCTCAAGGATTTCGTTAGTAATTGCTGCCTGACGCGCTTTGTTATATGTTAATAATAACTCATCACGTAATTCAGTTGCATTATCGGTTGCTTTATGCATTGCTGTCATACGAGCACCGTGCTCTGAAGCGAAAGAATCGCGAATTGCTTTATACAATTGTGTTTTTAATGATTTAGGAATCAACTCTAAAACAATTTCTTCTTTAGAAGGCTCAAAAAGATAATCTAAAGTTACGTTTTCATCACTTTCTACTGGTTCAATTGGTAAGAATTGCTCAACCTGTGGAATTTGTGTTGCTGCGTTTTTAAATTGATTATAAACAAGTTCTATTTTATCATAAGAACCAACTACATATAAATTCATCAATTTTTCCGCAATTTCAGCAACGTTATCAAAAGTTAAATCATCATAGATATCACTTCTGTTTTCAATAACATTGTGCTCTTTCGATAAAATATCGTTCCCTTTTTTACCAATCGTTAATAAATCAACAGTTACACCATTGTATTTATTATCGATAGTTTTAATTGTTTCTTTAACAATAGAAGAATTAAAACCACCACACAAACCTCTGTTTGAAGTAACTGCAACTAGTAATACATTCTGTACTTCTCTTTGTGTTGAATACTCTCCACTAGCATCACTATCTAAAGTAGCGCTTAAGCTTTGTAATAATTCAGTAAGCTTAGATGAATACGGGCGCATTGCTGTAATTGCATCTTGAGCTTTCTTTAACTTTGCAGCCGATACCATTTTCATGGCAGAGGTAATCTGCATTGTTGATTTAATCGAAGTAATTCTGTTACGTATTTCTTTTAAATTCGCCATACGAATAGTGTTGAGTATTAAATTTTAAGTATTGAGAAACAATTTCTCAATACTTAAAATTAAAGTCTTTTATTAAGCTGAAAATTTTGCTGAAACTTCTTTTGCAGCTGCTGTTAAAGTATCAATTACCTCATCAGTTAATTTACCTGCTTTTAAAGTATCTAAAGTATCTCTATGCTTTGCATTTAAATACTCGATATAATCTCTTTCAAATTCTTTTACCTTTTCTACTGGTACATCTCTTAACAAGTTCTTAGAACCTGCATAAATGATTGAAATTTGGTCTTCAACAGTATAAGGATCGTTTTGTGCTTGCTTTAAGATTTCAACATTACGTTGACCTTTAGAAATCACATTCATAGTAGCTGCATCTAAATCAGAACCAAACTTAGCGAATGCTTCTAATTCACGATATTGGGCTTGATCTAATTTTAACGTACCAGATACTTTTTTCATTGCTTTAATCTGAGCGTTACCACCAACACGAGATACAGAAATACCTACGTTTATTGCTGGACGAACACCAGAGTTAAATAAATCTCCATCTAAGAAAATTTGTCCATCAGTAATCGAAATTACGTTTGTTGGAATATATGCTGAAACGTCTCCTGCTTGTGTTTCAATAATTGGTAATGCAGTTAAAGAACCTCCACCTTTTACAATTCCTTTTAAAGAATCTGGTAAATCGTTCATTTCACTAGCAATCTTATCATCATTGATTAATTTTGCAGCACGCTCTAATAATCTTGAGTGTAAGTAAAATACATCTCCAGGATATGCCTCACGTCCCGGTGGTCTTCTTAATAATAAAGAAATCTCACGGTATGCTACTGCTTGTTTTGATAAATCATCAAATACAATTAAAGCTGGTCTACCTGTATCTCTAAAAAACTCTCCAATTGCAGCTCCTGCAAATGGTGCATATACTTGCATTGCTGCAGGATCTGATGCATTTGCTGCTACGATTGTAGTATAAGCCATTGCGCCTCTTTCTTCCAACATATTAGCAATAGCTGCTACTGTTGAAGCTTTCTGACCGATAGCTACGTATATACAATATACTGGTTGCCCAGCATCGTAAAATTCTTTTTGATTTAAAATGGTATCAATTGCAACTGTTGATTTACCAGTTTGACGGTCACCAATAATCAACTCACGTTGACCACGACCTACAGGAATCATTGCATCAATAGATTTAATACCAGTTTGCATTGGTTCAGTTACTGGCTCACGATAAATAACTCCAGGAGCTCTACGCTCTAAAGGCATTTCGTAAGTAGTACCTTCAATTGGTCCTTTACCATCAATAGGCTGACCTAATGTGTTAACAACACGACCAACAATACCTTCACCTGCTCTTAAAGAAGCAATACGTTTTGTACGCTTTACTGTAGAACCTTCTCTTACTGTTGTTGAAGTTCCTAATAATACAACACCTGCATTATCATCTTCTAAGTTTAATACGATACCTTCTAATCCGCCATCGAATTCTACTAATTCACCGTATTCTACATTAGATAAACCGTAAACACGAGCAATACCATCACCTACTTGTAATACTGTACCTACTTCGTTTAACGTTGCTTTCGCTTCGAAATTTGTTAATTGTTCCTTTAAAATTGCTGAAACTTCAGCTGGTTTAATTGCCGCCATCTTTTATAATTTGATGTAATTAAATTTGTGGAATATAATGACTATTGTCAAATTCTCTTCTTAACTCGTTGAATTGATTAGAAATACTTGCATCATACTGCACATCTCCAACACGTAAAATAAATCCTCCTATAATATTCGGATTTACTATATTTTCTATACCTGCGCTATTTCCTGTAATTTCTACAATCTTTGCTTGTATTTTATCTTCTAATTCTTTTGTTAAAACTACTGCTGTAGTAACTTTAGCTACTTGTATTTTATTATCCTGATCATAAATAAGAGCATATTGCTTTGCAATAGATTCTAACATGATCATACGTTTATTTTCTTCTAACAAGTTAAATAAACCCTTAACAATAGTATTTACTTTATCACCAAAAAGCGCTAGTAAAACCTTATGTTTCTCTGTAGCTTTAACCACAGGGCTTTTAAGCATTCTTTTTAAATCATTACTATCTGCAATAGTACCTGCGATAAACTTCATATTATCGTTTACTAAAGAATCACTATTAGTTTCTTTAGCAAGGTTTAATATTGCTTTTGCGTAACGTAATGCTGGTCTTGCTCCTTTCATCGATTGCTTAGTTTAAAGTAACCTCTTTTAACATTCCTTCAACAAGCTTTAATTGCTCGTCATTAGAAGCTAATTCTTTTCTTACTAATTGCTGAGCGATATCTATAGACAAATTTGCTACATTTTTCTTTAATTCAGCGATTGCAGCTTGTTGTTCTTGTTTTATTGTTGCTTTAGCATTTTCTATCATGATAGAAGTTTGGCCTTCTGCTTCTTCTTTCGCTTCTGCAAGAATACTTTCTTTAATATCACGAGCATCTTTCATCATTGCATCTCTTTCTGCACGTGCTTCTTTGATCATTCTTTCATTATCTGCTTGCAAGTTTTGTATTTCCTTACGAGCATTGTCTGCTTGATCTAATGCAGTTTGAATACCTTCTTCTCTATCATTTAATGCAGATAGAATAGGTTTCCAAGCAAATTTCATCATCAAAAAAATCAAGATTAATAAGATAAAAGCTTGCATTGCAAACAACCCTATTGAAAAATCATTAAAAATTTCCATACTACTTAATTTTGTATTTTTTTATTGTTTAATAAAACACTTCTGCAACCAACCGTTGCAGAAAGTGTTTGTTTTTAATTTTTCGGATTATTTCCCTAAAAGTAAAGCACCAAATGCTAAACCTTCTAATAATGCTCCGATAATAATCATTGCAGTTTGAATTTTATTAGCTGCTTCAGGTTGACGAGCAATAGCTTCCATTGCGCTACCACCAATTTTTCCTAAACCTAAACCACCTCCAATTACGATTAAACCTGCTCCTATTAAATTGTACATACTAATTGATTTATATTAAATTAAACAAAATTTTTATTCTACTTCTTAATGGTGCTCATGCTCTTCTACAGCCATACCAATAAACAATGACGATAGCATTGTAAAAATATACGCTTGTAAGAACGCTACCAAAACTTCAATTAACGTTAAGAACAGTGTTAAGAATACAGAAACTCCTGTAGCTCCTGCTGTTCCAAACTGTGCTTTTAATGTAATCATTAAAGCTGCAATACCCATAACTACTGCATGCCCTGCGGTAATGTTCGCAAATAAACGAACAAATAACGAAAATGGTTTTGTTAACATACCTAATACTTCAATAGGTGCTAAAACAATTTTCATTAATACTGGTACACCTGGCATCCAAAAAATATGTTTCCAATAATCTTTATTTCCTGAAAACTGCACTATTATAAAGGTAAATAATGCTAAACATACTGTTACAGCTAATTGACCTGTAATATTAAAACCTAACGGAGTTAACCCTAATATGTTAGATACCCAGATAAAAAAGAAAACAGTAAGTAAAAAACTCATAAACTTACGATAATGCTTCTCACCTATATTTGGTCTTGCTATTTCATCTCTAACATATAAAACCAAAGGCTCTAAAACTCTAGAAAAACCAGTTGGTATTGCTCCTTTTTTATATCCTTTTGCTAATGACCTAAACCCGAAGATCATTAATAAACCTACTAGTAGCATTCCAAAAACACTTTTTGTTATAGAAAAATCTAATAACTTATGCGCTTTTACTGGATGATGCTCTTCATCAAAAGAAACTACGGTAGCTCCTTCTTCTAATTCGTAAATCTTACTATGTACTTTAGCTAATTTAACACCTCCTGCATCTACAACAACTTTTCCATCATCATTATGATGAAATGCTGAAGACATAAAAGTCTTTAACCCTTTACTTGTCCATACAATTACTGGCAAAGGAAAACCGATGTGTACTCTCTCATTTGCATCATTTGTATATGAAAACAATGAAAAATCATGCGAATCTGCTAAGTGATGCTTCTTATAAGCTTCTATCTCTTCCTTTGTATTTACACGACCACCATCTTGCGAAGGGTCATCTTTTTCATTACCAAATATTGAAAAAGAAGTAAAAACTAAAACAAGTATTGTTAAAAAATTGATAGATTTTTTTGCTATCATCATATCTTTAATTTGAATATACGATTAAGGTCTGTAAATTTCCGTGCAAAGGTACATATTGTAATTAAAACTACAAACCGTTTTTTTATTTAGTTTTTCTATTGTTATTTCGTCTTGTTATTTTCATCAAAAAACGACGAAACTATTTACTACTCAGCAGTTTCGAAACGGCAATAGCTTCTGAAATTAAAAATATAAACAACGGAATTACCAATGAAAACCTTTCTGGCTGTGTAAGTTCTTCGTTTGCAAAAACCGAAACCTTGAAAATCAAGACAAAAAATCCGATTTTTAAAAATACAGAGGCTAAATATGCATATCCTGCTTGATTAATTAATTTAGAGGCTACTAGCTCTACAATCGCATACACAATCACCGTAGCGATAAGATGAAACAGGTATATTGAAAACAATGAATATGAGAGAGAAATTTCTTTAGACTGTAAAATATAATCGTGAGGAAAATAACTTACTGCGAATACTATAAAAATAGCAGTAAGGAAAAACAAAATTCTTTTAATCATTATCTTTTGAAATTTTTGTTACTTGACGTATTACCGAGAACATTGCTAAAAAGACTGCCGCAAGTGTGCATATTTTAGAATATAATTCTCCATTGTTAGGATATTGTACATCTAACCACTTACCTAGTAAATTACCTAAGTAAATCGTCAAACCCATTTGAAGAGCAATACTGGTAAACCGAATGTATTTATTAAGCGGTTTTACCTTTGGTTTTTTGCTCATCTTTATTTAGTTCTTTTACAGCTCCTTTCATAGCACATGTTGCATTAAATGAGGCACCTGGCTCTACAGAAAGCTTACCAATAACTACATCTCCATTAATATTTGCTGATGTTTTTACTGTTAATGTGTTCGAAACAACTAATTCTCCAGAAAACTTACCCTCTACATCAGCGTTTGCACATTCAATCTTTCCTTTTACAAAACCAGATTCACCAATAATAACTCTACCGTTGGTTTTAATTGTTCCTTCTAAAGTTCCATCAATTCTAAAATCTCCTTCAGAAATAATATCTCCTGTTATTTGCGTGTTTTTACCAACAATGTTTCTTTCTGAAACTTTATTGTCACTTGTTTTTTTATTTTCTTTACTAAACATGATTCGGGGAATTAGTGTGTTATTTGTTTAATTGATCTAAAATTTCCTTTGCTTTTACACCTTCTTCTTTTGTTGCATAACCAATAGCTACAAATTCTAGTGCTTTCTTATAAACCTCTTTACTATTATACTTACCTATAGACAAGGCTTTTAAGAGCGCAAATTTAGGAATTAATTCTGAATTACTTATTGTTGGTAAAAAAGCGGTCACCTCTTTTACAACCTCTTCAAATTTATTCTCTTTAAAAATATAATAAATTTCTTTATACTTATCTAAAACAGCATCTTCTTTTTTACCTCCTTTTAATTTTTCCTCTGGATTTAATATTATTTGAGCAAATGTTGTTTCGGGATACTTATTTAAAATAACGTCTTTATATCGGTTTGATTTTTCTTGATCACCAATACTTTTATAAACTTGATATAAATGATAACTAATCGGCAACTCCAATTCTTTATTTGTTTGCTCTTTTTGTACGCGTTCTAAATTTTTAATAGCAAGATCTGTGTTTTTAAATTGCTCTTTATAAATTAATCCTAATTTATATAAAGCATCATTACGATCTTCAGTTAAAGTGGTTATTACTTTTTTATCAGTAGGAATTTCGTTTAAATAAGTTGCTAATACATATCGCTTATTTACAATTGGTTCTGATGATGTTTCTTCAACATCATTCGTTGCAATGGTAGATTTATCAGACAAACGCCAGTTATCTTCTAAAGGACGCGTACCCCACACTCTCTGAAATTCTGATTCACCAAAGCCTAATGCCTGAGTATTATAAAAATACCATTTTCCTTTATTACTCGAATTGTTTACTGACGATCCTCCACCAAAAGAACTTCCGAAGTTTTGTGCATTTAACAGCTGTTGCTTGTTCTCTTCGTCTTCTTTTTTAATTTTTGCTATATAATTTTCAAAAAATACGGTTCTTTCATCTGTCGTCATTGCTACTAACTTAAGAATGCTATCGTTATTTTTAACAACCTCTTCATATTTTCTTAAAGTTGTTAGTCCTTTGTTTTTTCTTCGGATTCTTCTAATTCTCTTTTCTTGATCAAATTCTTTTGAAGTAACCTGTAAAACACTATCGTAATACGAACCTGCTAATACATAGTTTTCTTTATCAAATGCAATATTTCCTAAACCTTCGTAGGCATATGTTTTTTGATAATTATTATTAGTCTTTGCGGCTATTGATTCTTTAAAATAGTCAATAGCATTTACTGTTTTATTTCTTCCTACTTCTAAAACACCTGCCTGATAATAAAGCGCATTTAAAAATTTACGGTTATCAGAATTTCTAATTAATTTTTTTAATCTAGCTAAAACAACTATCGATGCTGAATCATTTTCAGTGTTTTTAGCCATTTCAATATTTGCGCGTATACGGTATTTGTAAGGTGCCTTTTTTGCTTCAGCTAATTTATTAAACACCACTCGCGCTGAGTCTCTGTGATTTAATTCGCTGTAAATTTGCCCTAAAACAAACATATTACGAGCAGATTGCTCTTTGTTTTTAAATATTTTAGAAGCTGCTGTTAAATGTTCTATAACTTTTTGAATCGTATCTGTTTTTTGATACGCCATTGCCATTGCAGTATGTGCTTGTTCTCTTATAGCATCAGGAAGTTCTTCTTCGTTTTCTTCAACTTCTAATAAGAACTTTAAAGATTCTATGGCTAGTTTTTCATTATCTAAACGAATATTTGTTTTTGCTCTCCAAATTTTCGTCTCATTAATTAAATTAGCATTCGGATAATTTACTATGATGTAATTAAAAGATTCTATCGCAGGAATAAAACGCTGTGTGTAATATCTAGATTTTCCTAAAAGTAGATAAGCATCATCAATTTGACGGTTTTTTTCATAACCGTTTATATTCATCGTGTGCTTTTGAATAGCCTTTACAGCTTTTTCTTCTGCTTTATCAAAAGACGTTAAGTTTTCAACCTCTTCTTCTTCGTTTTCATTAAAACCAGTACCAGGCTGCAAAACAGGAACTACTATTTTATTCTCATCAAAACTAATTGGTTCTATTTGTAAACGTTTCCAAAAATTATCTTCGTGCTTGCTTTCAATCTCTTCTAGCCCTTTTAAATAAGCTTGCTCTCCGTTAAAAAGAATATTATATTTAGTGGTAAGTGCGTGAAAATTTCTATTTATAAAAGCATCTTTTTTTACACTACACGAATATATTAGTGCTAAAAAAAGGGTAAAAACTAAAAGTTTGGATAGTTTATTCATATAGTTATACTTTTACTGTACAACAACTATATTCGTTAGTTTATTGTATGTAAAAACGTAAAAATAACAATAATAAAATAATTTTAGTGCTCGTAATGCTATTTAAAATAAATCTTAGAGGTTAATTAAAATCGTATACATTTTAGTTAACCTCTTTTTATTGATTTATTTTATTAATTATACAGAAAAATAGCTTTCTAATTCTTGCAACGTTTCTGGTGATGTATTTATATCTTTTACCACATTTCCTTTATCTAAAACAACTATTCGCTCACATACTTCAGTAACGTGACTTAAGTCGTGACTAGATACTAACACGGTAACTTCTTCATTTTCTGTTAAACTCTTTAGTATTTTTTTAAGTCTGATTTGAGTTGTTGGGTCTAAATTCGCAAAAGGCTCATCTAAAATTACTACTTGTGGATTTCCCATTAAAGCGGCTATAATTCCTGCTTTTTTCTGATTTCCTTTACTTAAATCGCGTAAATATTTTTTCTTGCCTAGAATTTCATCATTAAAAAACTCTTTAAAAGGTGCTAAAAATGCTATAACATCCGCTTTATTCATTCCTCGTAAATCTCCAATAAAGTCGAAATATTCTTCGGGAGTTAAATATCCTATTAAAAAAGATTCATCAATAAAAGATCCTGTAAAAGTTTTCCAATCTTCACTTTTATTTACAACTACATCGTTGTTTGTAATTTCTCCTGTTGTTGGTCTTATCAAATCTAGTAAAATATTAAATAACGTAGTTTTTCCGGCGCCATTATTACCAACCAAACCAAAGCTTTGTCCGCTAGGAATTTCTATTTTATCAACATTTAAAACCTCTGCTTGTCCGTATTTTTTTGAAACTGTATCTATTGTAATCATACTATTTTCTTTAAATTTTGTTTTGTTTATGCTTCTTTTCCGAAAGCGTTAATCATAGCGTATTTGTCTTTGATATATTTTTTTTCTATCAAATTCATAAAGTAATTCTTAAAAACTAAGCCAAGTACTCCCAATAAAGCAACTAAAATATACCCTGAGTTATAACCAACAAAACTGTTAAATATCCAAAATATAGCCATTGGTAATAACATTAATGGTATAATAATAAGAAACTGCGTTGCGCTTGTTCCTTGTGTGTTTCCGAAACCACCCTTTGTTAAATCGATTCGTTTTCTATTAAAAGATCCTGCATATAACAAAAACAGTGAATTAAAACCGATATTAAAAATAGCCCCCACTGTAATCATTAAAAATATTTTTGTTCCGAAATATAAATAAGGAAAACTTAGACAGTATAAAACTGTAGTCATCGCAACCATTAAAAACCACTTAGAATCTAAGAATTTACGATATCTAAAACTCTGACTCATTAGCATTTTATAATGTGCACTATCCCAAGCCGGAATAAACTGACCGTAATTTAATGTAAAACCTCCTGTTACAAACAAGCCCGCAAACATTAACATGGCAGGCATTTTTTGATAGGTTTCTTGCGTAAAGAAAATCAATCCATAAAAAAGGAATAAGAACGACATTAAAAAAACAGTTTTTGTTCTTTTGTTTCGCCAAATTAATCGGATATCATTTTTTATAAATGGTGCGATATCTCCTAATTTTTCTGTCCACGATAAATCTGCTGTGTTCGCTTCTTCTGTTTTAACTGCAACTAAATCATCTAAATAAACTCTTGCTCTTAATAGTTTAAAATTTACATAATATAACACTACTGCAATAACAAAGGGAACTAATGCTAAAATTGGATTTACTACAATTGCATCAAATATTTGTTGACTATATAGTGAAACATTAAAGCTAGTAAACTTTTGCAATGCCAATAAAGCAACTAGTAATGTAGCAATAAATGCAAATACACTATTATTCTTATTGATTAAAAAGTTTAAAAAATTAGTTGCTTGAATGATAAAAAACATAGCAGTTAACCAACCTAAGACTCCACCCACATTATAATCTTGACTAATTAAAACCACACTAAAAGGAATATAAAAAAACAAAGACATGAAATTGAATCCTGAAAATGCCGATTTACCTAAAACATAGTGTACTAATTTTTCTTTCTTTATAGGAAGTATTAATAGAGGTTTAATATTCATTACTGGTAATTTTTGCATTAAATAGCGGAAAATTAAATCTCCCAGTATAGCAAAAACTAACATTGAGTTTACAATTTGTAACGGATCTTGTTCTGGATACATTTTCTTTAAAAGAAAAAAACCTCCAATACCAATTCCTAAAAAAACAGCTAAAATATATAGGATAAAAAAGCCCATTATAATTTTTAACGCAATTCCTTTTTGCCAATATGAAGAACGAAAATATTGTTTCCATTCTAATTTTAAAAAATGTGCAATCATTTGGTTTGATTTTTAATTGATTGATAATAAGAGTCTATTATGTACTATTTGTTACATAAAAAAAGCATCAATTTTAAAAATTGATGCTTCTTGGTGTTTTTTACCTTTATAAAAATTAAACCCATTTACATAATACACCTCCCATAATAGCTAAACTTACTACCCAATAACCTACGTTAATTGCAATATATTTAAAACTTTTTCTTTCAAATAATCCGTTAATTGTAATTATAGATCCTGCTAATAATAAGCCAATCATGGTTCCGTGTAAAGCACCGTGACCAAAAGTTCTAAATCGATCACCAAAATTTGACATGAATTCTTGAAAATAGGTAGATGCTCCTCCTGATCCTTCTGTAAAACCTGGTTCTCCCATTAAAGTAGAAAAAGCTCCCCATTGGTGAATAACCAACGTTTGTAATACAAATGCTATTAAAAAACTGCACACATACGATAATCCGAAAATTTTAAGCATATTACCACCTTTTAAACTTTCTTCTGTGAAACCCATTTCTTTCATCCATGCTTTTCCAAAAAGTGGTCCATACCAAACAAATCCTATTATCATTGGTACTAATGCTGCTAGTGCGCATATTAAAAAATTAAATTTCATAAATATAAAGTTTTGGTTTATAGTCAAATATAACAAAAAAGCATCAAATATAAATTTGATGCTTTTTTGTTATTTATCGTTAAAATAAATTTTATTTTATTTTCATTGATTTAGCAATTGCTTCCAATTCAAACAAAAAATCACGTTTATTTACCGATGGTGCATACGTAAAACCTTCAAAAACCACTAAGCGATTATTTTTCTTATCAATTATCGTGTAGTTTATAAATGGTCCTGCCATAAAATCGTTTTTAACTTCCCATTTACCACGAGTTTCATATGCTTTTTTACCATCTATAACAGCATCAAAAGTAAACGGAGTGTATGCTTGTTCGGTAATCATATACATACCCTCTTTACTACCTGGTATGTATTTTTTACCAATTGTATCTCGTACTGCTGTAATATTATCGGCAACAGTTGTTTCATCTTCTAAAGGAACCGTGTATATTAATACATTATTAGTCCCGTCTCCTCGTGCTATACCACTAGATAAATGCTGACGAAACCAAATAAAATTACCCGCATCTTCAACCAATTTATATCTCTTAGGAATATCTATTGTTAAACCTATATTTTTAATCGTTTTAAACTTCGTTTCATCAATACGTTCTTTTTTAAAAATACGTTGTGAAAACTTAATATCTTCATCTTTAAACAACTTGATAATCTCTTTTCCTCGAGTATCTAAAAGGTTTATAATCCCAGCTTTATTCTTTGCAGTTGCATGTACAATAATTTGAGGTGCTGCATACTTGTTTTTTTCAACAGTAATACTTTCTTCTTTACCTTCTTTAATCATTAAAACCGCTTTTCCATGTCGCATGAAACTACCAAAACCCACAGGATCTATTTGGCTAACCGATAACAAGGTTTCTGGTTGAGGCAAACCTACTTGATGCTCACCAAAAACTTTACGTATTTGATCTCCAACTTTTCCTTCCCAATCTATTCCTTTAACAACCACCATTATTTTATTGGTGTTACCATTAGATGTTGGCAAAACATAACTGTCTTTTCCATTACCTGTATTGCATGATATCGCTAAGAATATCGAAAAAAGTAAGATTATTGTTTTTTTCATAGTTTGTAGTTTTTAGTAGTGTATTTTTTAACCTTTAAAAATTTTAAGCTTCATTCCTGGCTTTAGACTTTTAGCACTCCAAATATTGTTCCACTTTTTTATTTGCTCAATAGAAACTGATGGATATTTTTTAGAGATTGTCCATAATGAATCTCCATTTTGCACTACATAAATATCGTGCTTGCCGGTCGGAACCTTATACTTCTTTTTAGACACCTTCTTAGTAACACCTATTTTCTTCGGATAAATACTTAAACGTTGCCCTATTTTTAAACGATGATTACGCATACCGTTCCATCGTTTTATATCGCTAACTCTTACGCCAAACTTATTTGCTATTTTCCCTAAATAATCGCCGCTACGTACTTTATAACGAATGCGTTTATCCATTTCAAAATACTTAGGCAAAGGTTTTTCTCTTTTACCTTCATCTTCTTTTGCCAAAACATAAATCTCTTTCTCCTTATCAAGAAAATCTATCATGTTTTTTCGAGGCAAACGAACTGCGTAATTTTTGTTTTTTATATATGGAATAATATCTAATTTATACGCCGGGTTTAAGAAAGACAGCAACTCAGTATCGATCTTCGTTTTCTCTGAAATTTGATCGAAAGTGATTGTTCTTTTTACGCGAACTGTATCGGTTTCGAAATGGAAGATATTTGGTGGCTCAGGGTAAATCCCGTGTTCTTCGGCATATTCAAAAATATACATCGTTGCATAAAATGCAGGAACATAACCCGCAGTTTCACGTGGTAAAAACGGACGAATATTCCAGTAATTACGATATCCTCCAGAGCGTTTTATTGCTTTCGAAACATTTCCTGGTCCCGAATTATAAGCGGCCAATGCCAAATCCCAATCTCCAAAAATTTTATATAACTGACTTAAATATTTACAAGCTGCAATAGTTGCTTTTACCGGGTCTTGACGTTCATCTACATACGAACTTACCTTTAAGTTAAACTGCACTCCTGTACCATACATAAACTGCCACAAACCTGTTGCACCAACTCTAGAACGAGCTGCAGGGCGCAAAGCAGATTCTACAATAGCCAAATATTTCATTTCTAACGGAACATCGAACTGATCTAAATACTGCTCGAACATCGGAAAATAATATTGTGCCTTTGCCATTAACGCCGGATAATATTTTTTTCGGTATTTTAAATAACTATTAATCACCTTTTCTAATGCAGGGTTGTATGCTAAATGAAATGGTGTTTGTAAATCTAAATCTGTTAACCGTTTTTTTAATAAATCCGAAGAAAGTATGGTTGTTGTATTACCAATAATATCTTTATCATTAATTACATACTGAATACTATCAAATAATGATGAATTAAACTTTTCTTCAATCAATAAACTATCAATAATTTTTAAATCTGCATCAGAATATAAATCTTCCAACTGTTTTATTTTGATAGTGTCTATTGCTATTAAAGTAGAATCACTTATTATTTGTACACTTTTTTCGGGCACCAAAAGGCTATCAACAGGTTGTTGCGCAAAAATTGATGTTGAAAAAAAAAGTAGTATTAGTAGGTTTCGCATATTTTTATTTTAAATATCTAATTCAACCACAATCGGGCAGTGATCTGAATGTTTTGCTTCAGGTAAAATATAGGCTCTTGAAATTTTTTCTTTTAACGGCTCAGAAACCATCGCATAATCTAAACGCCAACCTTTGTTATTGGCTCTAGAATTTGCGCGATAACTCCACCAAGAATATTCTTGCCTTTCTGGATTTAAATAACGAAAACTATCTGTAAAACCGCTATCAATAAATTTAGTTAACCACTCACGTTCTTCTGGTAAAAATCCAGAAACTCCTTTCATTTTTGGGTTATGAATATCAATGGCTTCGTGACAAATGTTATAATCTCCACAAATTACTAAATTCGGAATCGTTTTTCTCAAATCAGCGGCATATGCTAAGATTTCATCCATATAGTTGAACTTGTGATCTAATCTAGCAGCATTTGTGCCCGAAGGTAAATACATGCTCATAACCGAAACCTCATCAAAATCTACACGTAAATTCCTTCCTTCAAAATCCATCGTTTCAATTCCCGTTCCGTATTCGATATGCTTGGGTTTTTCTTTACAAAAAACAGCTACTGATGAGTAGCCTTTTTTTTCTGCCGAAAACCAATAATGATATGGATAACCCGCGTTTTCGAACTCCGCTACATCTAACTGTTCTTTATGTGCTTTGGTTTCTTGAATACAAATCACATCCGGATTTGCAGCTTCTAACCAATCGATGAATCCTTTTTTTAATGCGGCACGAATTCCGTTTACGTTGTATGAGATTATTTTCATTAATCTAAAAAAATTGGTTTTTTAAGAAAAATCCAGGTTAACTGTTTCTTTTCTCCTGTTTGCGTTTGTATTATTTTTTTTCTTGGTGATAAAAAATACCCTAAAGCAATTGCTACCGCAATTCGTAGCCAATCTGGCTCTACATGAAATACTTTATCTAAAATCAGTAAAAAAAAGATTGCTAAAAGAGGATAAATAATTCTGTGGATTTTCTTTATTAATTGTATCATTTAATCTAAAATAATAGGCTTTTTTAGAAAAAACCAAGTAATTTGAGTTTTCTCTCCAGACTGAGTTTGTATTTTCTTTTTTCTTGGCATAATGAAAAGTAATATTATAAAAACAATTCCTAACCGTATCCAAGAATTATCTATTCCAAGTCCTTTGTCTAAAACAAAGTGCAAAGCAACAACTAAAATTAAGGTGAGTATAAAACTATTTTTAGCTATAAATTTCATCTTTGTAATTATCTTTTAAATATTCATTTCAGGAACTTCTCCGTTTACAATTAAAGTTCCTGCTGTAGCTGTTTGAATTTCTTCAACAGAAACTCCAGGAGCTCTTTCTAATAAATGAAATGCACCTTCTTTAACTTCTAATACGGCTAAATTAGTAACCACTTTAGTTACGCAACCAACACCTGTTAAAGGCAATGAACATTCTTTTAATATTTTAGATTCGCCACGCTTATTGGTATGCATCATCGCAACAATAATATTATCTGCTGATGCAACTAAATCCATCGCGCCACCCATTCCTTTTACCATTTTTCCTGGAATTTTCCAGTTAGCGATATCTCCGTTCTGAGCAACTTCCATCGCTCCTAAAACAGTTAACTGAACGTGTTTACCACGAATCATAGAAAAACTTGTTGCTGAATCGAAAATAGAACCACCATCTAAAACAGTAACCGTTTGTTTACCTGCGTTTATTAAATCGGCATCTTCTGTTCCTTCAACAGGAAAAGGTCCCATACCTAATAATCCGTTTTCAGATTGAAACTCAACCTCAATGCCTTCAGGAATATAATTAGCTACTAAAGTCGGAATTCCGATACCTAAATTAACGTACCATTTATCTTGTAATTCTTTCGCTATTCTCTGTGCTATTTGTTGTTTTGATAAAGCCATTTTCTTACAATTTTGGGGTTACAGTACGTTGCTCAATTCTCTTTTCATATTTTTCTCCTTGAAAAATACGTTGTACGAAAATTCCTGGAATATGAATTTGATTAGGATCTAATGTTCCTGCTGGCACTAATTCTTCTACCTCAGCAACTGTTATGGTTGCAGCACCACACATATTCGGGTTAAAATTACGTGCTGTTCCTTTAAAAATTAAATTCCCTGCAGTATCTCCTTTCCATGCTTTAACAAAAGCAAAATCTGCTTTAAAAGCTGGTTCTAAAACATACATTTTTCCGTCGAATTCACGTGTTTCTTTTCCTTCTGCAACTTCTGTTCCGTAACCTGCCGGCGTATAAAATGCAGGAAAACCTGCTTGTGCAGCTCTACACTTTTCTGCTAAAGTTCCTTGTGGAGTTAATTCTACATCCAACTCACCAGATAACATCTGGCGTTCAAACTCATCATTCTCTCCTACATAAGAAGAAATCATTTTTTTAATCTGTTTATTTTGAAGTAATAAACCTAATCCGAAATCATCTACACCTGCATTATTAGAAATACAGGTAACATCTCTTACATTTAATTTTACTAACTCTGCAATAGCGTTTTCTGGTATTCCGCACAAACCGAAACCTCCTAACATAAAAGTCATAGAGTCTTTTACACCAGCTACGGCTTCTTGTACGTTATTTACTTTTTTATTTATCATTGTAGTTGTTTGTTTTATATTAAAAAAGCTTCTTTGATTCTCATCATCAAAACAAATTCATTAAAAATCAGTATCGTCTTCTTCTACCTTTATTTCCTCACCTTCTTTAACATCTTCCTCTTTTACCTCATCACAATTAACATTGATAGAAAGCGCTTCTGAAGGTTTTTCAAAATCTTCCTGACTTATATTTAAACTTTCATCAGCATAACATTTTTTCATAAATAATGCCCATGTTGGCAAAGACATTGCTGCTCCTTGTCCTTTTGCTATTCCTGCAAAATGTGTTGCTCTATCTTCACCTCCTGTCCAAACACCTGTAACTAAATTAGGTACGATTCCCATAAACCATCCATCAGACTGGTTTTGAGTTGTTCCTGTTTTTCCTGCAATAGGATTTGTAAAGTTATATGGATGTCCTGTAATATAATCTGGATATTTATATGGCAAGCGTAAACGGATACCTGAACCGCCTGTTGTTACACCTTTCATTAAATCAAGAATAACATATGATGATTCTTCACTTAAAACCTCTTTTGTTTCTGGCACAAACTCTTCTAAAACTGTTCCGTTTTTATCTTCTATACGAGTAATCATCATGGGACTTACACGTAAGCCTTTATTTGCAAAAGTAGAATAGGCACTTACCATTTCGATTAACGATAAATCAACTGCTCCTAAAGCAATTGATGGATTGGCATCAACTTTTGATGTTATTCCTGCTGATTCTGCTAAACGCGCTACATTTACAGGAGAGACTTTATCTATTAATTGTGCTGAGATAACATTTACTGATCCTGCCAAACCTTTTTTTAATGTTAATTCACCACCATATTCATTACTAGCATTTTTAGGTGTCCAGTCTTCTGGCATTCCATATTTTTCCTTCGGAATTGTATACAATACATTAGGCAATTTATCGCAAGGAGACATTTTTAATTGATTAATAGCAGTTGCATATACAAATGGTTTAAAAGTAGAACCTACTTGTCTTTTTTGTTGCTCTACAGCATCGTATTTAAAATATTTATTACTAATACCTCCTACCCAAGCTTTAATATGACCTGTTTGCGGCTCGATAGATACTAAACCTGAACGCAAGAAGTGTTTATAATAACGTATAGAATCATATGGTGTCATTACCGTATCACGATCTCCTTTCCAAGAAAATACGCGCATATCAACATCTGTATTAAAAGATTTTTCAATTTCTTTTTCTGATTTCCCATTAATTTTCATGCGTTTATAACGAACAGATCTTCGCTTAGCACGTTTCATATTATTTAAAATCTCTTTTTTATCTAGATCATAAAAAGGTGCTGTTTTATTTCTTTTTTGCTCCTCAAAGAAATAAGATTGCAAATTAGACATATGCTCTCTACTTGCCTCTTCGGCATATTTCTGCATACGAGAATCTATAGTAACATATACTTTTAATCCGTCTTTATAAATATTATAAGCCTCGCCATTGTCTTTCGGGTTTTCTTTAGCCCATTTTTTTAAGCGTTGTTTTAGGTTTTCTCTAAAATAAGTAGCTAACCCGTCGCTATGACTTTCTGGAGTGAAATTTATTCTTAAAGGTGTTTTTTGTAGCGAATCTTTTTCTTCTTCGGTTATAACTCCATTTTTTTCCATTTGAGAAAACACCGTATTTCTGCGTCCTAATGATTTCTCTTTAGAGCGTTCTCTATGCGGATTGTATTGCCTCGGATTTTTTAACATTGCAACTAAAATAGCGGCCTCTTGCACATCTAACTCTCTAGGTTCTTTGCCAAAATAAATACGTGCCGCAGAACGAATACCTGTTGCATTAAAAAGAAAACCCTGTGTGTTTAAATACATGGTTGCTATTTCTTCTTTAGTGTATTGACGCTCTAATTTTACCGCAACTACCCATTCTTTTAATTTTTGAGTAAGTCTTACTAACTTATTACTTGTACCTCCTTGATTAAATAGGTTTTTAGCCAACTGTTGGGTAATTGTACTTGCACCTCCTTCGGTTCCTAATTTAGATACTGCTCTTGCCAATCCTCTAAAATCAATACCTGAATGTTCATAAAAACGTTCATCTTCGGTAGCTATTAAAGCTTTCAATAAAATTGGAGGTAAATCTTTATATTTTATAGGTGTTCTGTTTGCTTTAACATAATACTTTCCTAATGTTTTTCCGTCAGCTGAAATAACTTCTGTTGCTAAATCACTTTTAGGGTTTTCTAATTCTGCAAAAGATGGTAAATCTCCAAAAACACCCCAAGAAGCTAATAAAAACAATAGACATATAAAAAGGAACCCTCCTAATATAATGCCCCAAAACCATTTGATATATGTACTAAAATTAATTGTTTTTTTCTTTGTCATTACTGTGTTTTTTCAATTCTAAATCCTACTTGAGATATTCCTTCAAGTTCTTCAATCCCTTCAATATTGCCATTTTTTCTCATGGCTTGTTTAACTTTAAATATATAATCTCCTGTATTAGGAAATATTATATTTTCTTTATAAAAAAGTTTATTTTCTTTAATTGTAGAAAATCCTTCTCCCAAAAACTTACCGGAAACATCTGCCATATCATACTCTAACGTATCTATAATTATTTGACCGTCTGGAAAGTTAATTTGAGCAATTAAAAACAAATTACTGTAATTATATTCATTATTATTTCTAAGGTTTATAAAAAGATTTTTCTTGTTTATAGAATCTTTTACCGAGAAATTAAAAGTAACAGCATTGCTCTTATTCCACGAACTTTCAGGCAACGTTATATACTCATCATATATTCTATCTGAATCACATGATACAATTGTAAAAACTGTTAAAAAAAGTATTAGTAAACTATTCTTTTTCATTTTTATTGTCCGTGTTTTCGTTAGGCTTCTTTCTTCTTTGATTATTGCTTCGTCTTTTCGGAGCGTTTGGCTTCTTATTTTCTGGCTTAATATTTTTATCGCCTTGTACTTTTTCTGTTTTTGACTTATTGCTTCTAGGATTATTTCTTGGTTTTGGTTTCCTATTATCAATCCCCTCTTTATCTGCGCTCTTATTCGCTTCTTTATTTATCGGTCTCCTTTTTTGAGGTTTTCTATTTGGGCTAACTTCAGACGGTTTAGCTCCTTCAACTTTGTTTAATGGCTTCCTTTGAGGTTTTCTTCTAGGCCTAGGTGTAGCTGCAGAATTATCATCAGTTTTACTTACTGGTTTTCTCTGAGGTCTCCTTTTTGGTCCTGCATCAGCAGGTTTAACTGGCTCTTTTTTATTTAAAGGCTTTCTTGTTTTTCGTCTATTATTACGCGATTTCTTTGGCGCATCAAAACGAGTTAAACTATCTTGTCCTACAACATTTTCAAAATCAACAACAGTTTCTGTAACTATTTCTAATTCATATTCATCTAACGGTAAAGCCAGTTCATTATTTTTATTCAATTCAATAATTTCTTGAACTTGCTCTAATGATAATTGAAACCACTTAAAACTTTCATGCTTGTAAGTATACCAAAGTATTTTTTTAAAGATATCCATCTTAACAAAAACGGCATCTCCTTTTTCTGTTTTTAGTATTTTATCTTGCTTCGGAAAACTTTGTAAAGCATCTAAATACGTATCTAGCTCAAAGTTTAAACAACACTTTAATTTACCACATTGCCCTGCTAACTTTAACGGATTTAGTGATAACTGCTGATAACGTGCTGCCGCGGTATTTACTTTTCTAAAATCGGTTAACCAAGTAGAGCAACAAAGCTCTCTACCACATGAACCAACACCTCCTAAACGTGCTGCTTCTTGGCGCATACCAACTTGTTTCATTTCTACACGAATAGAAAAAGTTCCTGCTAAATCTCTAATTAACTGACGAAAATCTACACGTTCATCGGCTGTATAATAAAAAGTTGCTTTGGTTCCGTCTCCTTGATACTCTACATCTGAAAGTTTCATTTTTAAGCCTAAACGGCTAATAATCTCTCTTCCTTTTCGCTGAGTTTCTTGTTCTCTATCTCTGGCTGTATGCCAAATATCAATATCCTTTTGAGTAGCTTTTCTGTAAATCTTTTTAACATCTTCACTATTCTCAGAAACTTTTCGCTTCTTCATTTGAACTTTAACTAGCTCTCCTGCCAACGCAACAATACCAATATCGTGACCAGATGATCCTTCAACTGCCACAACATCACCCATCGAAACTGTTAATTTCTCGGTGTTTTTATAAAAATGCTTTCGTCCGTTTTTAAATCGAACTTCAAAAATATTAAATGGAGCTTCACCTGTAGGTAAAGTCATATTCGACAGCCAATCAAAAACGGCCAATTTATTTCCACTTCCACAGGTACCAGAGGCACAATTTCCATTGCTTTTGCATCCGTTTGGTACGCCGTCTTTACTGGTTGAACAACTGTTACAACTCATAATATAGTATATTTTTACAAGCGTTTTTTAAATCTGAATTATCCCAGTATCAAAAAACACTTTTTATTATTGATTTTCAGCTAGATAAACTTTTTTATTCTAACCTCCCTTAATCAGTAAAGATACATATTCTATCGAAAATTAAAAATGGATTTGACTTATAAAAAAACACCTCGAAGTTTTATGAAACTTTGAGGTGTTTTAATTAAAAATATTATTTCTATTTAGTTCTTTTTTGCCCAGTTATCTCGTAAACCAACTGTTTTATTAAATACTAAATTTTCGGTAGTAGAATCATCATCTACATTAAAATATCCTAAACGTTGAAACTGAAATTGTTGCCCTATTTTTGCTGTTTGTAAACTTGGTTCTACAAAAGCAGTAATTTTTTCTAATGAATTAGGATTCACAAATTCCATAAAATCTTTGTCTTTATGGTTATCTGGAGCTTCATCTAAAAACAAACGATCGTATGCTCTTACCTCAGCTTTTACAGCGTGTTTTACAGATACCCAATGTAAGGTTCCTTTTACTTTTCGCTTGCTTTCTTCTGTATCACTTCCCGATTTTGTTTTCGGGTCATATGTACAGTGAATTACCGTAATTTCTCCGTTTTCATCTTTTTCACAACTTGTTGCTGTAATGAAATAAGCGTTTTTTAAACGAACTTCTTTTCCTAATTTTAATCTAAAAAACTTCTTATTTGCTTCCTCTCTAAAATCTTCTCTTTCGATATAAATTTCTCTTGCGAAAGGAATAATTCTTGTGCCAGAGTTTTCATCCTCAGGATTGTTTTCTGCAATTAAAATCTCTTCTTTATCTTCAGGATAATTATCAATAATTACTTTTACAGGATCTAAAACTCCCATAACTCTGTTTGCTGTTTTGTTTAAATCTTCACGGATTTTAAACTCTAACAGCGAAACATCAATAATATTTTCTCTTTTTGATACTCCAACAGTTTCTATAAAATTACGGATTGATGCTGGTGTGTAACCACGTCTTCTTAATCCAGAAATTGTTGGCATTCTTGGATCATCCCATCCGTTTACGATTCCTTTTTCTACCAATGTTAACAACTTACGCTTACTCATAATAGTATAGCTTAAGTTTAAACGAGAAAACTCGCGTTGCTTTGGCGGATTTGGAAATTCGGCTTTACTGTATTCGTACACATTGTCGCGAAACCAGTTGTATAATTCTCTGTGAGGCTTAAACTCTAAAGAACATAAAGAATGTGAAATCTGCTCTAAATAATCACTCTCACCATGCGTCCAATCATACATTGGGTAAATAACCCAATCGTTTCCTGTTCTGTGGTGTGTTTTCTTTAAAATACGATACATTAACGGATCACGTAATAACATATTAGGCGATTCCATATCTATTTTAGCTCTTAAAACATGCGTTCCTTCTTCAAATTCACCAGCTTTCATTCGACTGAATAAATCTAAATTTTCTTCAACAGATCTGCTTCTAAAAGGACTATTTGTTCCAACCTTTGTTGGTGTTCCTTTTTGAGCGCGCATTTCTTCAGAAGATTGACTATCGACATACGCTTTACCATCTTTTATTAATAAAACAGCCCAATCGTATAATTGCTGAAAGTAATCAGATGAGTACAATTCATTTGCCCATTTATACCCTAACCAAGTAACATCTTCTTTAATGGCATCTACATACTCTTGCTCTTCTTTAGCAGGGTTTGTATCATCAAAACGTAAGTTTACTGGCGCATTGTATTTTTCACCTAAACCAAAGCTAATTCCGATAGCTTTTGTGTGACCGATATGTAAATATCCGTTAGGTTCTGGCGGAAAACGAAAACGTAAATTATCTTTTGGCAATCCGTTTGCAATATCCTCTTCAATAATTTGTTCTAAAAAATTCAATGATTTTTTTTCTTCTGACATCTTCTGTTGAAATTGAAGTGCAAAATTACGGAAAATTTTATCCAAAAAAAGAAAAGCGAAAACCCTTTATAGAGTTTTCGCTTTCAATCTAAATATCTTTCGTTAAATAACTATCAATCCGTATGATGTGATTCTGAAATAAATTTAGAATAACGTTAAAAATTACAATTCGTTAACCAGAATTTGTTATAGATTCTTATAACAAAACTGGTTCTCTATACAATTTTATTCCGTTAGCACTTCTTAAAATCACTCGAACTGACAGTTCGTAAATTTTAATACCTAAAAATAGGCAACAGGTTAAATTTACCTTTTGTACTACTTATTATTTTCCGAACGAGTTATTTTCTTGATTGATGTCTGCCATTAATTTTGACGGATCAATTTGTACAGATTTCACTTCTTTTGAAGTTGTAAATGTATATGTTGGGTGTGCAAACGTCCAATCTGCAATTTTAGTTGCCTTGGTTGGTTTTTCGCCACGCATCATACGTAAAGGAATATTAAACGCTTCTTTGCTTCCATCAACATAAGTAACCTCAACATCTATAGGCATTGGCATTTGACCAATTCTCTCTAAAGTAACAGCTTTACCAGAAACAGCTTTTACACCATAATCAATCGTATGTATGGTTTGTGTCCATTCGTTTAAATACCAATCTAAATGAATTCCTGAAACTTTTTCAGCAGTTCGTTTAATATCGTTTGGCGTTGGATGCTTAAAAGAGAAATCGTTAAAATATTTTTTTAATGTTTTAGCTACATTCTCTTCTCCGATAATATATTCTAATTGCGATAAGAAAATATTTCCTTTAGAGTAACTTGCTACTCCGTATGCTGTATTTGTATGATACCTATCTGCATGTGTAGTTAATGGCTCTTCTATGTTGTTTTTTACCACATAATTATAACCTCTGTAAGAACCTGCATGTGGATTTTCTATATTTTTACCAGAAATTTCATTTTCTGCTTTGTTAGAAATATACGATGTAAAACCTTCATCCATCCAAGGATGTTTACTTTCGTTTGTTGCTAATAAAAACTGAAACCAAGTATGTGCCATTTCATGAGAGGTAACACCAAATAAACTTCCCCAACTACGTTTTCCTGTAATTAAAGTACTCATAGCGTATTCCATTCCGCCATCACCTCCTTGAATAACTGAATACTGCTTGTATGGATATTGTCCAATATTTTCACTAAAATAAGTCATTAATTCAGCTGTTTTAGGCTGTAGCTTTTTCCAGCTTTCTAAATATTTAGCGTCTAATGTTTTCTTGTATAAGAAATGTAAATCGATACCGTTATCCATCGTTAACATATCGTGCTTATATTCTGGATCTGCAGCCCAAGTAAAATCGTGTACGTTTGGGGCTGTAAAATTCCAAGTTAACTTTTCTCCTGACGGAATATTTAAAGCTTCTTTTTTGTTTTCATAACCATGCCCTACTTCTTGTGCATTTTGTAAATATCCTGTACCACCAACTACGTAGTTTTTATCAATGTGTAAAGTAACTTCAAAATTACCCCAAACACCATGATATTCACGACCTAAGTAAGGTGGCGTATGCCATCCTTCAAAATCATATTCGGCCATTTTAGGATACCACTGCGCCATAGACAAAGCAACTCCTTCTGCATTATTACGCCCTGAACGACGAATTTGATTTGGTACCTGTGCATCAAAAATCATATCGAAAGTTACACTTTCTCCTGGTTGAATAGCTTTGCTTAAAGTAACTTCTAATATAGTACCAACAGTTTCATGCTTAACAACAGTTCCGTTTTGTTTTAATGAGTTTACCTTGATGTATCCTATTTCAGACGGAGATAATTTTACAATTTTATCTGCAATTTTACTACTCGGATCTTTAATATTTCTCGAACGAACATCCATTTGAGAATTTGGCTGAAAGGCATTAAAATACAAGTGATAAAACACTTTATCTAAAACATCAGGTGAATTGTTTGTATACACCAATTTCTGTGTTCCTTTATATTGAAATGTCTTTACATCCATATCAATATCCATTGTATAATCAACATGTTGTTGCCAATAATTTTGATTTGTTGATTTATTTACTGACGACTTTACTGTACTGTTGTTTGTTGTGCTAGTAGAAGCACAAGAAACTATCGATAATAATGAAAGTCCTAAAATTATTTTTTTCATATTAAATTGATTTAATTCCTATTGTGGTTAGGGTGTTTTTTAAGTTATTTAATTCGTTTTCATTTTTAAGTATCGTAAAGCTGCGTTTTTTTCCGTTGTGTAATTTTAAAAACACACGTTCTCTTCCTAAAACTTTCTTAACCTCTAACCCTTCAATTTCTGAAAGATTGTAATTGGTTTTCCAAGATCTTTTAAAGAGATAAAAAAACACTGCAACTACTGATACTATTGCCAATAAAAGCATCAAAATAAAAAGAAATTCGTTTTTATAATAACGCATCGAAAACAACTGAACACCCATATTAAGCGCATTAACTAACATTAATACGATTACTAATTTCGAATGAGATGGCACCTCATCTTTAATTTTTAACCGCTCTTTTTGTTTATCAAACTCTAACTGCATAGGTTGTTATTATAACAAAAAAAAAGCATCAAAATAATGCTCTTTTTTTAATAATATTCTGTTTTTATTTTCTTCCGTTTACCATTCTGTCAGCCATTCTAACTGCATTGTAAGCGTTTACAATACGACCAGAAACTGATAAATCTGCAAAAGGAACTAAATCTCCTGCTGGATTTGCTCTAGATGTAGATCCTGGTTTTGTAACCATTAAATCGATCTTTGTACCTGAGTTCATAATGATATGCTTTACCTGGCTTGCAGATAATTGTGGATAGTAAGAACGTATTAATGCCGCTACACCTGCTGTTGCTGGAGAAGCCATTGATGTTCCACTAATTTTTTGATATTTGTTATCAGGAAAAGTTGAGTGTATTTGAACTCCAGGAGCAAAAATATCTACATTTACTTTACCATAGTTTGAAAAACCTGCAGGTAATTTTTCATTATAATTAGCACTCATTGCACCAATCGTTAAGAAATTATCAGAAACCTCTGTTAATTGATCTGGAGCATCGTTTGGAAATGTTTTATCTACATCGATGTTTTCTCCTGAATTTCCTGCTGCGTTTACAATTAACACATCTTTAGAAGCTGCATATTTAATTGCATCGTAAACCCATTCTTTATTTGGTGAAAAAGCTTTACCAAAACTAGTGTTAATTACTTTTGCACCATTATCAACCGCATAACGAATACCTAAAGCAACATCTTTATCATATTCATCTCCGTCTGATACCGAACGTACAGCCATCATTTTTACATTAGTAGCAACACCGTTCATACCTTTATCATTGTTACGAGTTGCACCAATAATACCTGTTACGTGCGTACCGTGGATTTCTCCTTCTTCAGAGTGTCCAGTATTTGCATCTCCATAACCAGGTTTATCGTTAATATCGTATGCGTTATCGCCTACAACTGTACGGTAATCTGTTTTTAAATTAGCTCCACTAACTACATCTGAAGCCGTTTTAACTAATTTACTTAATTGCTCTTTTGCTTCACTTAAAGAACCAATTCCGAAACCATACATTTGCTTAGCTCCTGTTACTGCTTGGTTTAAACCTGCATCTGTTGTTTTAATTGCTAAAACTTCTTCTTTTGTATAATCTGATTTTCCGAAGTGTTTTGCTAAAGCATCATCTGCCATTGTTACTCCAGCTAACATTTGTCCGTAACGCGCTTCATTCTTTTTTGCTGCCTCCACTTTTGTTTCTTGTAAAGCTTTTACCGCTTTTAAAGTTTCTGCATCTGCAATTGATGGATTCATTAAAATACGTTCATATTCTAAATGCTCTTTATACGATTTTCCTAAAAAGTTCCATCCGTTAATATCATCAACGTATCCGTTTTTGTCATCATCAATTCCGTTTCCTGCAATTTCTTTAGTGTTTATCCAAGCAACGTCTACTAAATCTTCATGTTTTAAATCACTACCAGAATCTACAACTCCAACAACAACTTCAACACCTTTTTTACCTTTTAAGAATTCGTATGCTTTATCAACACTCATTCCTGGAATAGAATCGGTTGCTAAATCTAAATGATGCCAGTTATCTTTTTCATACGCTGTTAATTCAGCTTTCTTCTCTGACATAGTAACTACTGTGTTACTTCCGGTTGGCACTACCTTTTTACTTACTGATGAACAACCTACTAAAGAGGTAATTGCAATTGCTGAGTAAAATACGGGTTTTAAAATTCTCATAATGTTTCTCTTAATTAAATATATCTGTAAAATTATAACTCTCATTTAAACGCACTCCTTTTTCGGTGTGCTTTACTGTTATTAACTCGTTGTAAGCATCGTGCTCTAAAAACAAGTAAAATTCTTTGTCTGCAGCCTCTTTTAAAAAGATTTCTTTTTCCTGTAAAGTTAATAACGGTCGTGTATCATAACCCATTACGTATGGTAAAGGAATATGACCTGCGGTTGGTAATAAATCGGCCATAAAAACAACTGTTTTCCCTTGATATTTAATTTTAGGTAACATTTGTTTTTCGGTATGACCATCCATAAACAATACATCAAAACCTACTTGATTCTGGCTATTTTTATTGATGAAATTTAGCTGTCCGTTTTCTTTTATAGGCTGTATGTTTTCTTTTAAAAAAGATGCTTTTTCACGTGCGTTAGGCTCAATTGCCCATTGCCAATGATTTTCATTACTCCAAACTTTCGCATTTTTAAAGGCAGGCATAAAACCCGTTTTATCGTTATTCCATTGAATAACACCTCCGCAATGATCAAAATGTAAGTGTGTTAAAAACACATCTGTAATATCATCTCTATGAAAACCATATTTAGCAAGTGATACATCTAGTGAAAAATCACCAAACATGTAATAATATCCAAAAAATTTATCTGATTGTTTGTTTCCTATTCCGGTATCTATCAACGTAAGTCTATCTCCATCTTCAATAAGCATACAGCGCATACCCATTGAAATCATGTTTTTATCGTCTGCCGGATTTGTTTTTTGCCAAATCGCTTTTGGTACCACGCCAAACATAGCGCCACCGTCTAATTTAAAGTTTCCTGTTTCTATTGGATAAATTCGCATAGCTACAAAGATGCAGATTTTTAACGAATTTTTTTGTTAAGAAAAACAAAAAAGCGCATCTTAAAAAGATACGCTTTTGTTGAGGTGTCTAGCGGATTCGAACCGCTGTACATGGTTTTGCAAACCATTGCCTAGCCACTCGGCCAAGACACCTTTTATTAATTAGGACTGCAAATTTACAGTTTTTATTTTTTAACGCAAGCTTTTTTTAACTTTTACGCACATCTTTTAATACAATTACTACCTCAGCAACATTACCACCAATTGGCGGATTGATTTTAGCTACGCTAACTTCCGCCTCTTCAACCAGTTGTATCTCATTAAAAATTCTATCAATAATTCTCTGAGCAACATGTTCTAATAATTTAGATCGGATTGCCATTTCTTCTTTTACAATATGATTTAAATGTACATAATCAACAGTATCAACCAATTCATCTGTTTTTGCCGATTTTTGCAAATCTGCTTTCACCTCTATATCTACTCTATATTCCGAGCCTATCTTAGCTTCTTCTTCTAAACATCCGTGGTTTGTAAATAATCGGATGTTGTTTACACGTATAATTCCCATAGCCACAAAAGTACCAATGTTTCTTAATTAATCAACTATCTTATGTCAGTTGCTTTAACTTGTAAAAAAGTCAAAAACATTACTTAACGCACTCGTACTAGCTTTATAAAACTCAGTATAACTACATCGTTGGCATGTTACGCTTGTAAATTTTTTATTCTGAATATCAAAAATTTTAGACAACGTACCTCCTGTTGCTCTCATTTCGCTTACTTCATAGGTGTGGTTACTGCATTTCGGGCAAGTATAATTTAATGGCTTACTCATCTGTTTTATTTTATGTTTATACTTATTAGAGTATTAAAACAAACAAATGTTACAATTTACTTTATTTCAAAAGCTTGTTCTTTATCGTTTATTACCGCCTTATATTTTCCTTTAGGTAAATAATAAACACCGTTTTTAGCTTTTTTAATGACATTATCTTCATGTTTTTTAAGATATGTTTTTCTTCCTTTTTTAGAGAAGGAAGCATCATAAACCACTTCATTAAATCCTTTTTCTGCTTGTATTTTAATGGTATTTACTAAAATAGTTTCTGAAAATAATTTTACTGAAACTTCTTTACTTTCTGATGAGTAAAACGGAATCGTAATTTCTGGAGTATTCGGTTTTAACCACTTACTCCATGAGCTTCCCCAAGAACTTCTTTTTCTAATATTTTTGATTGAAAACACCGTTGCTTCATTTTTAAAATCTTGCAACGAAGTAATATCAGCTTTATATAAACTTCGACCATGCGTAGCTACAATTAAATGTTTTGCTGTTGGCTGAATTACTAAATCGTGTACAGCTACGTTTGGTAATCCGTTTTTAAAAGGTTGCCATTGTGCACCATTATCAAAAGAAACATACAAACCATTATCGGTTCCTAAGTATAAAATATTTTCTTTCTTCGTATCTTCTTTTATCACATTTACTGGTGATGTTGGCAAAGATTCTCCAATATTTTTCCAGGTTTTACCAAAATCATCAGACATATACACATAGCTTGTAAAATCATCAAATCGATATCCGTTTAAGGTTACATACACTCTTTCTTTTTTATGTTTTGAGGCAATTACACGACTTACCCATAAATTTTGTGGTAATGTATTTGATGTTTTTTCCCAACTTCCGCCTCCGTTTTTGCTAACATGCACCAATCCGTCATCAGAACCAACATATAACAATCCGAATTGAAACGGACTTTCAGATATTGATGTTAATGTTCCGTATGCAACATTCCCTTTTTTTCCGCCCTGTGTTAAATCACCCGAAATTGCTTCCCAAGTATCTCCTTTATCTAATGATCTGTGTAATTTATTTCCTCCTAAATATAAAATATCTTGATTATGTTTTGATAACTGAATTGGGGTTTGCCAGTTAAAACGATACGGAGTTTCACCCAACGTATGTTTTGGTTGAATATATTTCTGACTTCCTGATGCTCTATCAATACGGTAATAATTTCCGAACTGATAACCCGTATAAACAATATTCGGATTGCGATCATCAACCGCAACTTGCATTCCGTCTCCACCCATTATACTTTCGTACGGATTTTTACCTGATTGCTTCCAACCTTTATCAATTTTTGCATTGTGGTTTGCTACCCAAACCCCATTATCTTGCAAACCACCATATACTTTATAGTTTTTTTGATTATCAGCATACACCGTATAAAACTGTCCTACTGCTGGTTCATTTGCTTTTATCCAACTTTCACCATCATCATAAGAAATATTTAAACCACCGTCATTTCCTTCTACTAAATGTCCTTGTTTATTAGGATTTACCCACAACGCCTGATGATCGGCATGTACGTTTTCTTTGCTGATTGAGGTAAATGTTTTTCCGCCATCTTTCGATTTTAAAATTGGTACTCCTAATACGTAAATTCCGTTTTCGTCCTGCGGATCTACTCTAATTTCACCAAAATAATATCCGTAAGAATAATATAAATCATCTAAATAACCATAGTGTGTTTTTTTCCATGATTTTCCGCCATTGGTCGTTTTAAAAACCTCAGCTCCAATAACAGGTGTGTCAAATAATAAGGTGTTTGCATCTTCTAAATACTTGGCTAAATCGATTGGTTTTACAGAGCCTGCACGCACCATTTGTTTTACATTTTCGGCACGGTATTTTTCTTGAAAACCATTCATTTTTAAATAACTGTTCAGCTTTTTATCCTTCAACATTAAAAACGCATCCACAGTCATGGTTTTAAAATCTTCTTTAGTTAAAGCATTTGAACTTTGTTCTTTCTTGGCTGTTTTTTCTCTTCGAAATTGACTGTCATGAAACGCATACACCGTATTTTCATTAAAAACCGCTAAACCAATTCTTCCGACACCTTCTCCTTTCGGAAAACCATTATTATCAGAAATCTTGACCCAAGAATTTCCTAAATCGATAGATTTGTAGATTGCAGAGTTTTTTCCGTTTCCATCAAAATTCCACGCTTTACGTTCGCGTTCCCAAGCAGCGGCATATAAAATATTAAAATTATTTGGTGCCGGTTGCACGTCTATAATTCCTGTGTTTTCGTTGATGAATAAGGTTTTATTCCATGTTTTACCTCCATCGGTGGTTTTAAAAATTCCACGTTCATTATTTGATGAATATAAATGACCGATTACTCCAATTATTACCTCTTCCGGATTTTTAGGGTTGATTACTATTCTACCGATATGATGTGAATCTGTCAACCCAACATTTTTCCAGGTTTTACCTTTATCCGTAGATTTTAAAATTCCGATTCCTGCATAACTAGAACGAGAAGAATTATTTTCTCCTGTTCCTACCCAAAGTGTTCCGTTTTTCCAATCAACAGCAATATCACCTATGTTTTGTGTTGGCGAACTATCTAAAACAGGTGTAAATGTTGTTCCGTTATTGTTCGTATACCACAATCCTCCAGAGGCGTAACCCACATAAAATTCAGTAGTATTTTCTGGATTTACATCAATATCAACCACACGACCACTCATTACCGTTGGTCCGATATTTTTAAAAGCAATATTTTTAACAATAGATGTTTTTGTTAAAGCTTCTTTTTTGATTAATGCTTGTTGTGTTTGTTGCGCCTTGGTAGGCTGTTGTGCTACTGTAGCCAATGTAAAAAGGACTACAAAAACGGTAAAAACGGTTTTCATTTATTGTTTGTTTAGATGTGATGAAATTACTGCAAGTAAATGCGAAATCAAAAAAATTAACAAAATATTGATTTTTAGCCTTTTTAAAATTCCCTTTTTTCACTCAAAAAAAAGAGTAGCTTTGTAATGTTAAGAACATCAATGCTATGACTATTTTTATTCTTTCTGTTAGCGATCAAATATATTCTACGCAAAGAATATATAAAGAAGCTAGTCGCCGTGGACATAATGTTAGGGTTATAAATCATTTAAAATGTGCTATAAAACTAACAAACGGGAAACCTGAAATAATTTATAACGGAGAAAACATTATTGACATTCCTGATGTAATAATTCCAAGAATTGGAGCTTCTTCTACACGTCATGGTGCAGCAGTTGTTAAGGAATTTGAACTAAACGGCGTATATAGTACAGCTACATCTTTAGGTATTTTACAATCTCAAAATAAGGTTCGCACATTACAGATCATGAACCGAAAAAACATTCCGATTCCTGACACGTTGTTTTCTGTAAACCCAGAAAATATAGCTGAACAAATAGATTTGTTAGGAGGTGCGCCAATAATCATAAAACTACAAGAAGGTACGCATGGCGCTGGTGTTATTTTAGCTGAAAGTAAAAAATCAGCAAAATCGATTATTGACACGATGTATAGTACTAATGCAAACATTTTGCTACAAGAATTTATACAAGAAAGTAATAGCGAAGATATTCGCGCATTTGTGGTTGGCAATAAAGTAGTTTCATCTATGAAGCGAAAAGGCTTAGAAGATGATTTTCGCTCGAATATTCACCAAGGCGGAAGCGGTTTTAAAGTAACTTTATCTGAAGAAGAAAAAGAAATAGCTGTAAAAGCTGCACAATATTTAAGCTTACCAGTTACGGGAGTTGATTTAATTCGTTCAAAAAGAGGTTCTTTACTAATTGAAGTAAATTCAACGCCAGGTTTGCAAGGAATTGAAGCATATACTAAAGATAATATCGCTAAAGCCATTATTAAATTTCTAGAAGAAAATTGTTCGGACAAGAGGTCAAAAAATGAGTTTAGGAAAATCTAAACTCATTAAAATACCAGTTGATAGACTACCTACGGAAACTCAGATTGAAATTCCTATTTATATATTAAATGGTAATGAAGCTGGACCTACTATTTTATCACAAGGAAGTTTACATAGTAATGAAATTAATAGTGCTGAATTGGTTAGTAGAATGCTAATTGATAAGTCTTATAAAACACATCGAGGTTCTGTTATTGTAACTCCTTTACTAAACGTTTTTGGTTTTTTTATTTATCACGTGATATGCATGGTAAAGGTGTAAACAGAAGCTTTCCTCGATCAAAAAAAGGTTCGCTGACAAGCAGAATGGCGTATTACTTAATGAAAGAATTTCTTAATAATGTAGATTTAGCAATCGACTTTCATACTGGTGGTTCACAACGAAATAATTTCCCGAAAATTAGATATAAACCTGAAGATGCAAGAGGTTTTGAATTAGCAAAAATATTTAATACTCCTTTAATTTTTAACTCAAAATTGATACCGAAATCTTTTAAAAATCAATGTTATAAAAATAACATTCTTGTTATTGTTTACGAAGGTGGAGAATCTTTACGTTTAGAAGAAAATGTTACTCAACTAGGAATAAATGGTAAGCCTCGTATTTTAAAATGATCAATAAGGATATTAATACTCCTGAGAGCTCTAAATCAATTCATTTATATAAAAGAAAATGGATACGAGCTACAGTAGCTGGTCTTTTTAATTGTACAGTAAAAAATGGTTCTAATATTAAAAAAGGTCAAATTTTAGGGCATATTATGGGCACTTACGGAGAAATTAATTTTACTGTAAAAACACCTACAAATGGATATATAATTGTAAAAAATAATTTTCCAATTATAAATATGGGAGATGCTTTACTTCATACAGGAAGAACTTAAGTAGCTGATTTAATTTTTGTTAAGAAATATTTGCATATATATATATTTACTGTATATTTATAAAAATTAATCAATTATATATATCACTAGCTAGTGAAAGAGAAGGAAATTTTGTAAAAATTGCTTACACTTTTTCTTAATTTTAATGACCATAACACTTATTGTTTAATAAGTGATGTTACTTTTTACTTAAAAAGTATATTTAAACCACAAAATTACTTTTGAGGTTGGTTATCAACACAAAAATTTAAATAAATTAAAAATTATGAAAACAAAAATTAGTTTAATACTTGCTTTATTCTTATTGAGTTTTTCAAACTGTACTTCTGAAAATGAAAAAGTTAGTAATGAAGAAATTAATTATGCGAAAAAATCTAAAATTAATGCCAATAAAATTCTATCCAGCTACCAATTTAACTCCTTTATAAATGGAAAAGATTTTTTATCAAAAAATGAAAATTCTGAATATATTATTACTCAAGACAAGTTAAAAGAGCTTCTTGATTTAACAAATTTTTCTGAAGAAGAAAAAGCTAAAGTGACAGTAGAATTTACTAATAACATTATAAAAACTATTGTAGAAGCAAAGAAAAACGGAGGGTTAACTAAAGATTTTATATCTTCTTTTCCTATCTCCGAGCCTTCAGAAAAAGCAATCATTCAAATGTTAGATGAAAATAAAATACAAAAAGTAGAAAGTCTTATTCCTTTTAATACAATTTCAGTAAAAGAACAGGGTATGTTAAGTGTTGTAAATGATTTTAGAAACGATTATTTAACTGAAAACAAGAATAGATTAGAGCATAGAGATTGTTTTATGTCTGGACCTACAGGTAGTGGATATATGAGTTGTGGTACTGCTGGTGGTATAATTGGCGGACTTATAGGGGGTAGTTGTTGTGGTGTAGTAGGTCTTGGAGTAGGTGCTGGAGTAGGCTATTTGGTTGGTAAATTAATAGGTGATGTAAGCTAAATATATCTTCCCATAAAAAAAATTAACAATGAAAAAATTATTTATTTTATCAATAGTATTATTTAATCCTTTTTTAATTTTTTCTCAAAAAACTAAAAAAGACATCAACCATATTTCTATTACATTTCAAAGCGGTATAGGGTATAGTAAAATACAACAAAATAATTCAATTCTTTATGGTTTTTCTAAACGTGATGCCGTTCATATAAATTATAATTTAAAGAATGGTTTAAAACTTATTACAGGTATTGGTTTTAACAACTATAATTCTAACACTTCTGTAAAACAAATTTCTTATGTTGATATTCCTTTAAAAGTTGGTTTTAATTTAGGGTTTAATGGAGATTTAACATCAAAAGTTTACTTATTAGCTGCTTTGGGTTTTAATTATAATATTTTCTCTGATATAATCCTTGAGAATCAAACAATAAATTTTAACAAAAACAATTTTGGGTTAGTTGGAGATTTAGGTGTGAATTTTCCGCTTTCTAAAAAAATGTTTTTGAATTTATTTTTTAGTTTTTCAAATAATTTAACTAAAGCTAAACTAACCAATAACGATGATTTTAAAATAAAAGATGATAAGAAAGTTAATATTTCTATTGGTTATTCTTTTTAGTGGTTATTTTATTGTTATTCATTTTCATACAATATCCCTCAAACTATATTTAAATAAGGTTGAAGAGTATGAAAATGGTGTTTATCTCTTTATAACAGGAGTAAACAACAAAATTTCTAATAGGATTAAACAAAATTTTAATTATGCTAAAAAATCAAAATATAATCATATAGGTTTACTATTTGTCAAAAAAGAAGAACTGTTTTTAGTAGATGTACAACCCTCGAAAATTATAAAAAATTCGTTTCTAAAAAAGCAAAACATATATGACTATATAAGTTTTTTAAAAAAAGATTTAAACCATATAGCTATTTGGAAAGTAAAAAATGTTTCAGTAAAATCTGTTTTAAGCAAAATAAACTTTAGAGAAAAAATATACTATGATTATAATTTTGACAATTCTACTGATTCAGAATTATATTGCTCAGAGTTTGTTTTTAAAACTTTAAATAAAAGTATGAAAAATCAACACTTTATTTCTTTAGAAAAAGAACTTACTTTTGGTGAAAAGCTGTTTATAAATAAAGATATTATTAAATATTATCCAGTAGATTTTTTTATAGAAAACAAAAACTTTTCTCAAATAAGTGAATGGAGTAAGTAACTGATTTTATTTACTTTATTAATTAATTTTCACTTCCTTTAGAATCAATTAACTAATTAAAACTAAAAATTTATGGAATTACTTATTTAGTGGTGGTGTTTTAATGGTTATTATCGGACTTGTTAAAAGTGCTATGAAAAAATAAACGCATAAATTATTTAAAAAAACGTCTTTTAAAGGGCGTTTTTTTTATTTACAAAACTTCCTAATAAATTAGCAGTACCTTTGCGGGTTCAAAGAGATGCTTATTTTAGAGTGTTTCTAAAATAACATATATGACATTTAAATCTTTAGGATTATCTGATGCTTTATTAAAGGCCATCAGCGAAAAAGGATACGATACTCCATCACCAATTCAAGCAAAAGCAATACCACCTATTTTAGAAGGAAAAGACGTATTGGCTTCTGCACAAACAGGAACAGGAAAAACAGCAGGTTTTACACTACCTGTTTTACAACGTTTAGCAGATTCAAAACACCCAAAATACCGTCCTGTAAGAGCGTTAGTATTAACACCAACAAGAGAACTTGCTGCTCAGGTACATGATAATGTAAGAGAATATAGTAAGTATTTAGATATTAGATCGGCCGTAGTTTTTGGAGGTGTAAAAGCTGCCAGTCAAATAAAAACGTTAAGACAAGGAGTTGATATATTAGTAGCCACTCCTGGTAGATTATTAGATTTACACGATCAAAAAGCAGTATCTTTTAACAGAATAGATGTACTTATTTTAGATGAAGCAGACCGTATGTTAGACATGGGTTTTGTTAGAGATATTAACAAAATTATTAGTTACATGCCTACAAAGCGTCAAAATTTACTATTTTCTGCTACATTTTCATCAGAAATTAAAAGATTAGCTTCAGGTATTTTAAGAAATCCTATTTCTGTAGAAGCTGCTCCGCAAAACTCAACGGCTGATAAGGTTTCTCAAAAAGTATATACTGTTGATAAAGGTAAAAAGACGGAGGTTGTTATTAACTTAATTAAAGATGGTAACTGGAGTCAGGTTTTAATTTTTACAAGAACCAAGCACGGAGCCAATAAATTAACTGAAAAACTAGTAAAAGCAGGAGTTTCTGCTGCTGCAATTCACGGTAATAAAAGTCAGGGTGCACGTACAAAAGCATTGGCTAACTTTAAGAGTAATTCTATTCGTGTTTTAGTGGCAACTGATATTGCTGCTCGCGGTATTGATATTCCGTTATTACCACACGTTATAAACTTTGAGTTACCAAACGTACCAGAAGATTATGTACACAGAATTGGTAGAACCGGTAGAGCAGGTGCAAAAGGAGAAGCTATTTCTTTAGTTTGTAGTGAAGAAACTGAATACCAAAAAGAAATAGAAAAAATACTAAAGCAAAAATTAAAGACAGAAGTTATTGAAGGTTACGAACCTAAAGACACTGCTGGTCCTAAAAGAGCTGCAACACAAAAGAAAAAATCTGGAAACGGAAAGAAAAAAGGTGTAGGCGCAACGCACAGAGGTGCTGCAGAAGGAACTAGAAAACCAAAAAGAGAACGTCCTAGCGATCCTTCAAGAAGAAGCGATGGAGCTCCAAGGAAAAATAGAAGAAGATAATATTTAAATGAATTTTTCTTCTTACATAAAGAATATATTAAAATCTCAGGAACTTGATAGTCAAGTTTCTGAGATTTTGAGTTTTTTTACACCACTAACATTAACTAAAAACAGTTTTTTGGTTGAAAAAGATACTATTTGCAAATACTTTTGTTTTATTGAAAGCGGAATTCTACAGCACGCTATTAATATATTAGAAGAAGAAAAAACAACGTATTTAGCGTTAAAAAACTCGTGTACATCTGCCTTAAAAAGCTTCTTACAAGAAACCCCTTCGCGTAAAAACATTAAGGCATTAAGTGATTGTAATTTACAAGTGATTTTAGTAAAAGATTTTAAATACCTGTTAGAAAACAACACTGCTTTTCATCGATTTTATTACACTTTAATTGAAAAACAAATTTTTTTAATTGATGATTATCGTATCGATTTACTTACGCTTAGTGCAGAAGAACGTTACACAAAACTACTTACAAACGAAGCTGAACTGCTACAAGAAGTTCCGCTACACTACCTGGCTTCTTTTTTAGGAATTTCTAATAGGCATATGAGTAGAATTCGAAAAAACATAAAATAGTGCCAAATGGCTAGGCAATTAAATATTTCTTTTATTTATTTTTGAGAACATTTTAATTGTTAGCATTATGAAATACAACCCAATAAACCGTGACCTTTTTATAAAAAACCGCAAAAACTTTATGGCGCAAATGAAGCCAAATAGTTTAGCTGTTTTTAACTCTAATGATGTATATCCGGTAAGTGCAGATAGTACACTTCCGTTCGAGCAACATCGCGATATATTTTTCTTAAGTGGTGTTGATCAAGAAGAAAGTATTTTAATACTATTTCCTAATTGCCCTAAAGAAAATTTACGTGAAGTATTATTTTTACGTGAAACAAATGAACATATTGCTGTTTGGGAAGGTGAAAAATTAACCAAAGAAAAAGCATTAACAACAACAGGTATTAAATCTGTTTTTTGGTTACAAGATTTAGAAAAAGTAGTTGCAGAAATGATGGCGCTTGCCGAAACTGTTTATATAAATACCAATGAGCATTATCGTGCTGCTATAGAAACCGAAACTCGCGAAGCCCGCTTTACGAAATGGTTACTAGCAAAATACCCAGCACATTCTGTTGCTAAAAGTAATCCTATATTACAACGCTTACGTTCACTTAAAGATCCGATAGAACTAGATTTAATGCAGCAAGCCTGCGATATTACCGAAAAAGGTTTTAGACGTGTGTTAGACTTCGTAAAACCTAGTGTTTGGGAATATGAGATTGAAGCTGAGTTTATTCATGAATTCTTAAGAAATCGTTCTAAAAAATTCGCTTACACTCCAATTATCGCTTCAGGAAACAATGCAAACGTATTACATTATATCGAAAACAATCAACAGTGTAAGGCAGGTGATTTAATTTTGATGGATGTTGGTGCCGAATATGCAAATTATTCTGCAGATATGTCGAGAACTGTTCCTGTTTCAGGTCGTTTTTCTGATCGTCAAAAAGAAGTATATAATGCTGTAAATCGTGTAAAAAATGATGCAACAAAATTATTAGTTCCTGGTACTATTTGGGCAGATTACCATGTTGAAGTTGGTAAATTAATGACTTCTGAATTATTAGGTTTAGGTTTATTAGATAAAGCCGATGTGCAAAATGAAGATAAAAACTGGCCAGCATATAAAAAATACTTTATGCACGGTACTTCTCACCATATAGGACTAGACACCCATGATTACGGATTATTACACCAACCTATGGAAGCTAATATGGTATTTACCGTAGAGCCTGGTATATACATACCTAACGAAGGTTTTGGTATTCGTTTAGAAGATGACTTAGTAATTCAAGAAAAAGGAGAGCCTTTTAACTTAATGGGCAACATACCTATTGAAGCTGACGAAATTGAAGATATTATGAATTCTTAATTCGTTTCAAATAAACATAAAAAAAGCCTCTGAAGTTTTCAGAGGCTTTTCTTTTACTAACAATTAAATAAAAATTATTCAACCGTTAAAGTATATTGTGGTGTAGGGTTTAAAGGGCAAAAATATACATATTCTCCTTTTTTTAAGACCACTTCTTTAGTTGTAGATTTTGTATTGTTTTTTACTAAAGAGGTTACATAAGCTTCTTTAATATGATGTTCTGCCTCTATCTTTCCTTTTTCAGTTAAAACAAAACCAACATCATGACCTACATTTTTATTTGCTATTTCAAAAATATAAGTACCTTCTTTTAAGGTTATTTTCTTTTGAGTAAATTCACCTTTAGTTTGTTCTAAAGATATTGTTTTAACTTCTTGTGCATTTGCATTTAATGCAAAACCTAATAAAATTGCTACTACTGCTATTACTTTTTTCATGATTTAATTTTTAAAATTTGTCAATTATCTTTTTATGTTTATGAATTTGTTGTGAATTCTCCTGCTTTTACACTCGGAAAATCAACCTCTGTTTGTGCAATATGATTTACATAATTTGTTAATGTATTAGAAACAACATTTAAAACAATTTCTAAAATATCACCGTCGTTGTATCCTGCTACTTTTGCTGCAGCTATCTCATCCGAACTTACTTTTCCTTTATTTTTAGTAACACTTTGTGCAAAATTTAAACCTGCCTGTACTTTTTCATCAGAAGCTAAACCTTTTCTATTTTGTTCTGTTTCAGCATCTGTTAAGCCATTCAGTTTACCGATTGCTGTATGTGCAGATAAACAATAGTCACACTCGTTTTCTTCGGCAATTGCCAATGCTAACTGTTCTCTAAATTTATTAGAGAAATTTCCACTTGCAGTTAATTCACCTAAACTTAAATAGGTTTGTAAGGTTGCTGGTGAATTACCAAATACCTTAATTAGATTGGGAATAAAGCCCAACTTTTTTTGTACTGCATCAAATAATTCTTTTGATTTTCCTGTGGTTATTTCTGGATTTAAGGTTTTAATTCTTGTACTCATTTCTATTATTTTTAAAATTATTTATTTTCATTATTACAATTACAGTTTTCTCTTTCTGAAAATTGTTCATTATACTCTTGATACCCCCAGCAGTTAGGGCATTGATATGCTTCGTTTGTTTTCATTACATTGATATTTGTAAACTAAAAAGTGTTAGTTTTAATTATACTACAAAGATGCGGAGGAAGTACTCTTTTAAAAATGGACAAAAGTTCCTTAAACTTGGACTTTAATTATTTTCTTAACATAGGTTAAGAAAATAATTAATAAATGTGTTATATATTTGCATTGTTATTATCTGTAAGATATCCCCAATATATTACAGCCCCCTAAGTAATAACAATCCCTTAAAAAAATACCCCTAACTCGTGGCCCTTGTGTGTTACGAGTTTTTTTATGTCCTTTTTTATATAAAAAAATAACGATTATTCTTTTTGAAATTATTTTAGAAATTGACCTGTTGCTTTGATAAAAAACAGTTTAATTCACTTATTAACATAGGTTAATTAACTATTAATAAATGTGTTATATATTTGTAGTGTTATTATGTATAGCGTATCCCCAATATGTTATAATCCCCTAAGTAATAGCATCCCCTTAAAAAACAACCCCCAACTCGTGGCCCTTGTGTGTTACGAGTTTTTTTATGCACTTTTTTATACAACAAAATCACTATTATTCTTTTTGAAATTGTTTTGGAGATTGCCCTGTTGCTTTGGTAAAAAAACGAGAAAAATAAGCAGGATCATTAAATCCTAAATCAAAAGCTATATGTTTTACAGCCTTTGTTGAGTATAGTAACTGACGCTTTGCTTCGATTATTATCCTATTCTTAATAAAATCACTTGGTGTTTTATTGTTTGTTTTTTTTAAATGCTTTGTTAGTGATTTAGAAGAAATACCCAAACGATTGGCATAATCACTTACACTGTGTAATTTCTTAAAATTTAATTCTACTAATAAACTAAAGTCTTTAAACAACTTTGTTTCTGCATCTTCTTTAACTATAAAATCTTCTTTTTTAATCCGAACTGAATGAATGATAAATTGTTTTAAATAGGCCTGTAACATATCATATTGTGCTGTCTGATTATTTTCAAATTCATCTATTAAGCTCTCAATAATAAAACTCAACTTTTTAACATCTTTCTCTTTAGGCTTAACAAAGGGTGTTTCATATATATTGTTAAATAAAACGCCGTTACAAGCAACTTCAGTGTCATGAGTTTGTATACAGTAAAAATCTTGAATGAAATTTAATTGATAAGCTACTTTTATTTCTTCTGAATCTACAGAAAAAACTTGTCCTGGTGATAAAAAAAACAAAACACCGTCGTTAAAAGAATAACTTTCAAAATCGATATGATAAGTACCGCTACCTTCTTTTATCCAAAAAATCTTATAGGTATTTATTTGTTCTGGTTTATTAACTACACAAGCTTTTTCGAATTTTACTTCTTCTAATTTAAAAACATCTTTATACTTATACGTTTTTATTTCTTGAATAGCCATTGTTTTATTTCATTTTATTCTTGGTCGAAAAAATATGATTAGCTAACAAAACAAGGCTATCTTTGGTATAAAATTAAAGTTATATTGTGTAAGAATTATTTATATATCGTTTTGCTGTTTTTTAGCTTTTCTTTATTCTCACAATCTAAGTGGAAAAAATTCAAGGAACTTTCTCCTCCAAAGAAAACCTGGGTTATATTACATCCTTTAAAAGCTAAAAAAGCTTTGCTAATCTCTGAAAAAGCTCACCAAATAGCCGATTCAATTAAAAAAACGCCCTTGCTAGATGGTGATGCCTCAGGAGGACAAGTAGATGCCTTTCGCCATGCTTTTTGGATGGCTAGTTTACGCCAAGAAATAGGGGGAAATGCGGCGCGTTCTTTAGGTAAATCACACGAAAAAGAAAACTATAAAACTTATAAGAAACGTAAACTAGAAGACGGCGTTGTTCCTGATAAAATAGCAACTACCATGGATTTATTCAACAATGAAGTAGGTCTTTCTCTTACCCGAAAAGGAGGTCAAATCCCTGAGAAAAGTTTAATGTATCGTGTTATAAATGAAATTTATTTTGGCAGACTAAAGGTCATAAAAAAAGATAGTGTTGGTAATTTTTTAACATGTAATAACAAACCTATTTCACTAAAGTCTTTAAAAGGTAAATGGGAGAATAATAAATGTTTGGTAAATTCTAATTATAAAAAATAATGCAAAAAGTATATTTTATTTCTGGTACTATGTGTACAATTGATTTATGGCAATTTGTGTTTCCTAAATTAGAAAACATAGTACCTATTTATATAGATATTACTTCGGCAACTTGTTTTGATGAAATTAATAAAATAATAGTACCTAAGATTGAAGCTCCTGCCTTAATTGTTGGGTTTTCTTTAGGTGGATTTTCAGCTTTAAACTTTGCTGTTCATTATCCACAAAAAGTAAAAAAATTAGTAATAATTGCAGCAAATACAAACGGATTAAATGAAAAAGAAATAGCGCTAAGAAAAAGTACTATTTCTTTTTTAGAAGAACATAAATATAACGGAATTTCAAAAGCAAGGATTCAACAATTTTTACATTCTGATAATCATCAAAATAAAGAAATCACTGCTATAATTAAAAAAATGGATGCCGATTTAGGTAAAGATGTTTTAATTCGCCAGTTAAAAGCTACGTCTGTTAGATTAGATATCTCAAAACAAGTTTTAAAACTAAATATCCCGATAGTTTTTATTGCTGCTGAAAATGATAATTTAATTCCTGTTAAAAACATAAAGCTTCTTGTAAGTAAATTAAAAAAAGGCAGGTTTATTAGCATTAAAAACTGCGGACACATGATTACCTTAGAAAAACCAAAAGAATTATCTGAGGTAATAAATAGTGTTGTTTTTTAACTTATTTTCTAATAACTTCGCTATCACTTTACTCATAATCTTTAAATTAAATTTATATTATAAAAAACCACTTAAGTTAAGTGCATAAGAATATGACAAGATTTATTAAAAAACATAAAAAAGAAATTGGTCTTGCTCCTGATGATTTAATCTTTAGAGGAGAAAAAAAAACAGATTCAATTTCACTTAGAATTATTGATTTCGATTCTAAAAATTTAATTGAAAATACTGCCAAAGCAGTAAAGGAAATAAGTGAATTTCAGCATAAAGAAACTGTTACTTGGATAAATGTAGATGGACTTCATAACACCTCTATAATGCAAGAAATAACAACTGCTTTTAAGCTAGATACTTTAGTTCTACCTGAAGTTTTAAATACAGAAGCAAGACCTAGAGTTATAGAGTATGACAATTGTACATTAATAACAATTAAAATGTTAATGTTAGATGAAAGCCAAGGTAAAACTATTGTTGAAAACTTAAGTTTAATTCTTACTAAAACGGTGTTAATGTCTTTTCAGGAGCAAAAAGGAGATGTGTTTGAACCTGTAAGAGAAAGAATACGAAAACAGAAAAAAAGAATACGAACCGGAGGAACCGATTATTTAACCTTTGCCTTATTAGATATTGTAGTTGATAACTACCTATATGTAATTAGTGTTTTAGGTGAAAAAATAGAAACTTTAGAAGAAAACCTACTATTAAACCCTAGCAAGGATACTATTAGAGAAATAAATAATTATAAACGTGAACTAAACTTCTTAAGAAAAAACATAAAACCAGCGAAAGAAATGATTTTTTCTTTGGCAAAAACTGATTCTGATTTTATTACCGAAAGCACTTATGTTCACTTTAAAGAGCTTGAAGATAATATTAGCCAAGCAAATGATGCTACAGACAGTTACCGTGAAATTTTATCTGACCAATTAAATGTATATCACACCACAATTAGTAGTAAGCTAAACGATATCATGAAATTTTTAACGGTGTTTTCTGTAATTTTTATTCCGTTAACTTTTATCGCAGGTATTTATGGTACAAATTTCGAATATGTACCAGAACTTACTTACAAATACAGTTATTTTATCATGTGGTTTGTCATGATAATAATTGCTGTTGCTATGCTTATATTTTTCAAGAAAAAGAAATGGTTTTAATCCATTTATAGTTTTTTTACGATGAAAAACAACAAAGAAATAGATAAAATAGCCTTTATTGAAATTAAAGACGGGAAGATTTTAAGCACACTATCTAAAGGTAAAACTAAATATTACATACCTGGCGGCAAACGTGAAAGTGGTGAAAGTGATAAACAAACTCTTGTTAGAGAAGTATTTGAAGAATTAAGTGTTAAAATATTACCAGATACTGCAGAATACATAGGTACTTTTTCGGCACAATCAGACGGAGAAAAAGAAGGAATAACTGTAATAATGACGTGTTATAGAGCTAAATATTCTGGAGAATTAAAAGCGAGTAGTGAAATTGAGGAAATAAGGTGGTTAAATTTTAAAGATCTTCAAATTATTTCTGCCGTTGATAAAAAGATATTCACTTTTCTTAATCAAAAAGGAGAGTTGATGTAAAATGAAAACAACTTAATTAAACATCAAAAAAAGATACATTTTATTTAAACACATTCTAAATGTGCCACAAAAAAAATAAGATAGTTTGTTCGGCTAAGAGTTATAGCTTAAATTTGTGTTATATTTTTTAATCAATAAATAAAATAATGGGATTATTAAAATCTTCTATTGGAAGAAAATTTGCCATGGCACTTTCGGCGTTCTTCTTGATGTTCTTTTTATTACAACATTTTGCAATAAACATCACTTCAATTTTTCCGGACGACGGAGCAACATTTAACAAGTTATCTCATTTTATGGGAACCAACCCGTTAATTCAATATGTAATGCAACCTGTCTTAATTTTTGGTGTAGTTTTTCACTTTGTAATGGGGTTCGTCTTAGAATTAAAGAACAACAGTGCTCGTAAAGTAAGTTATGCGAAAAATAACGGAGGTGCAAATTCTACTTGGATGAGTAGAAACATGATTTGGTCTGGTATTGCAATTTTAGCATTTGTAGTATTACACTTTATCGATTTCTGGTTTCCTGAATTGAATACAAAATTCATTAAAGGAGACATGTCTGGTCTTATCAACCCTGATGTTGCTGATAGCGGACTTAGATACTTTGAGGAATTACAGCACAAATTTGTAAACCCTATTAGAGTAGGAGCTTACGTATTAGCGTTTGTATTTTTAGCAATGCACTTATTACATGGTTTTACTTCAGCTTTCCAATCGGTTGGAGCAAACAACAAATACACTAAAGGATTGAAAACATTCTGTAAAATTTATGCAATTGGTTTACCTGTAGGATTTATCATTATTGCATTATTTCACCATTTCAATCATTAATACGAAACAAGTATGGCTTTAGATTCAAAAATACCAAAAGGTCCATTAAAAGATAAATGGACAGATTATAAAAATCATATCGATTTAGTAAATCCAGCTAACAAACGTAACATTGATGTTATTGTAGTTGGTACAGGATTAGCAGGTGGTTCTGCTTCAGCAACTTTAGCTGAATTAGGCTACAACGTAAAAGCATTTGCTTATCAAGATTCTCCTCGTAGAGCGCATTCAATTGCAGCACAAGGTGGAATTAATGCAGCAAAAAATTACCAAGGTGATGGAGATTCTTTTTACAGATTATTTTACGATACTGTAAAAGGAGGAGATTACCGTTCTCGTGAAGCAAACGTACACCGTTTGGCAGAGGTTTCGGCAAATATTATTGATCAATGTGTAGCACAAGGAGTTCCTTTTGCACGTGATTATGGTGGTTTGTTAGATAACCGTTCGTTTGGTGGAGTATTAGTTTCTCGTACTTTTTATGCGAAAGGACAAACGGGGCAACAATTATTATTAGGTGCTTATTCTGCAATGAACCGTCAAATTGCTCGTGGTAAGATTGAAATGTTCAATCGTCATGAAATGTTAGATGTTGTTTTAGTTGATGGGAAAGCTCGTGGAATTATCGCCCGTAACTTAGTTACTGGTGAAATAGAACGTCACTCGGCACATGCTGTTGTTATTGCTTCTGGTGGATACGGAAATGTATATTTCTTATCAACTAACGCAATGGGATCTAACGCAACTGCAGCTTGGAAAATACATAAAAAAGGAGCGTATTTCGCAAATCCTTGTTATACACAAATTCACCCAACATGTATTCCTCGTTCGGGAGATTACCAATCGAAACTGACCTTAATGTCAGAATCATTACGTAATGATGGTCGAATTTGGGTTCCTAAAAATATGGAAGATGTATTGGCTATTAGAGAAGGTCGTAAAAAACCAACTCAATTAACCGAAGACGAAAGAGATTATTATTTAGAAAGACGTTATCCTGCGTTTGGTAACTTAGTACCACGTGATGTTGCCTCTAGAGCAGCTAAAGAACGTTGTGATGCTGGTTACGGAGTAAATGCAACAGGTGAAGCAGTTTATTTAGATTTTGCTTCTGCTATACAGCGTTATGGTGCTGAACAAGCAAAAATTCAAAATATTGTAAACCCATCTGATGCAAAAGTATATGAATTAGGGAAAGCAATTGTTGAAGCTAAATATGGTAACTTATTTCAGATGTACAATAAAATTGTAGATCAAGACCCATATAAAACCCCAATGATGATTTACCCTGCAGTGCACTACACAATGGGTGGTGTTTGGGTTGATTATAACTTAATGACTACTGTTGACGGATTATACTGTTTAGGAGAGGCCAACTTCTCTGATCATGGTGCAAATCGTTTAGGAGCTTCTGCTTTAATGCAAGGTTTATCAGATGGTTATTTTGTATTACCTTATACTATTGGAGATTATTTATCTGGAGATATTAGAACAGGTAAAATACCAACAGATACAAAAGAATTTGATGAGGCTGTAAAGGAAGTTACAGACCGTATTAATACATTTATTAACAATAAAGGAGAACATTCAGTAGATTATTACCACAAAAAATTAGGTAAAATTATGTGGGAAAAATGCGGAATGTCTCGTAACGAAAAAGGGTTAAAAGAAGCTATGGCAGAAATTAAAGCTTTACGTGAAGATTTTTGGAAAAATGTAAATGTACCAGGTAATGCTAATGAAATGAATCCTGAATTAGAAAAAGCAGGTCGTGTAGCAGATTTCTTAGAGTTAGGTGAATTATTTGCTAAAGATGCATTAGATAGAAATGAATCATGTGGTGGTCACTTTAGAGAAGAGTCTGTTGAGTTAGATGGTTTACAAAAAGGAGAAGCTAAACGTAACGATAAAGATTACGCTTATGTTGCTGCTTGGGAGTACAGAGGAGAACCTGCAGATGCAGTTTTACATAAAGAAGAATTAGAGTTTAACGATATTGAATTAAAACAACGTTCATACAAATAAGAGGATATTATGAATTTAACACTTAAAATTTGGCGTCAAAAAAACGCAAGTGATAAAGGGAAAATGGTCGATTATAAAGTAACCGATATCTCTGAACACATGTCTTTCTTAGAAATGATGGATGTTTTAAACGAGCAGATTATTAATAAAGGTGAAGAACCTGTTGCTTTTGATCATGATTGTCGTGAAGGAATTTGCGGTATGTGTTCTATGTATATTAATGGTGAGGCACATGGTCCTGATCGTGGTGTTACTACTTGTCAGTTACATATGCGTATGTTTAAAGATGGAGATACTATAACTATAGAGCCATTTAGAGCTGCTGCATTTCCAGTAATTAAAGATTTAACGGTAGACAGATCAGCATTTGATAGAATTCAACATGCGGGTGGATATATTTCAGTAAACACTTCTGGTAATACACAAGATGCAAACTCAATTCCTATCTCTAAAGAAGCTGCAGATAAAGCAATGGATGCAGCAACTTGTATTGGTTGTGGTGCGTGTGTTGCAACTTGTAAAAATTCTTCTGCAATGTTATTTGTTGGAGCTAAAGTATCGCAATATGCTTTATTACCACAAGGGCAAGTAGAAGCTACAGATCGTGTTTTAAACATGGTAGCCCAAATGGATGCTGAAGGTTTTGGTAACTGTACAAATACAGGAGCTTGTGAAGTTGAATGTCCGAAAGGAATTTCATTAGAAAACATTGCTCGTATGAATACTGAGTTTATGAAAGCTAGCTTAAAAGGATAAAACCTTTTTTATATATAAAATTAAAATCCCGAGTTTACACTCGGGATTTTTTTTATTTAGAAGCAATTACATTTTTTTCTGTAACAAACCCTTTAATTTTTATTCGTGTTCGTTTTATTTTTGCATTTGATATGATGGTAAACATTTTAGAAAAACCACCTATTCTATTCGTATCATAAGTAACCTCTATACTTCCATTTTTACCTGGCATAATTGGCTTTTCTGGTTTCTTTGGCACAGCACAACCACAAGTGGATGCAACTTGTTTTATGATTAAAGGAGCGTTACCAATATTAGTAAACTCAAAAACTCGTTTCTTTTCTGAACCTTGTGTTATTTTGCCATAATTTATGGTATTATTTACAAATTTAAACTCTTGGGCATTGGCAGCCATTGTTACTAAACAAACGGCAATTAATGTTAAAATTGATTTCATCTATTTTAGTTTTTAGTATTATATTCTTTTTTAAAAATTCTATTTTTATATGGGATTATTCTTGAGTGTCATTCCGAATTTATTTCGGAATCTCATCTGATAGAAAACGATTAAATTACTTTATTAATTTTCTCAATCATTGATAGCGCATTGGCATCATTTGGTTTTAATTGTAAAACCTTATTATAATTCTTTAATGACTCCTTATAATTTTTAATAGTAAAATAAGCTTCTCCCATACTATCATAAACAGGATATTTGTATGGATACATTTTAGTATTTAGTTGAAAAACAAACAATGCTTTTTCTGTGTTTTTAGATCTAAGTAATTTATAACCATATGTATTTAATTCTCTACTTCCTTTAGTAAATTCAGCAAACGAAATCACTAAGTTATTTTCTTCTTTTTGTAGTTCTTTTATGGTTTTCACTTTCATTAAAGCATGTAATCGCTCAACAATAATATAATTAGGTGTGTAATTTTTACCGTTAATAATAGTAAGTATATCACGTTCGAAATCTTGTTTTGGTGATTCAACAATTCTACCAATTTCTTTATCATTTTTATAAAAAATAAAAGTAGGAACTCGGTGAATGTTCAACCCTTTTTCTTCTCCGTTTGGTGATGCTTTATAAGCTTCTGGTTTTTTATCAACAGCAATCATAAACAATTTCTTGGTATCAAAACCAACTTCATCTATCACTTTATAAAATTTAGGGATTTCTCTTTTACTATCGCCACACCAGCTTCCGTAAAAAGCTTTAATTGTATAATTGTTAAGAGGTTTTTTTAATAGACTAACTACTTTATCTTTCGTTAAATATTGATTGTAATTTTCTTGAAACCAAGAAAAATCATCAGTATTAAAAGCTTTTTTATCAGTTCTACCTAATAACATAAGTGTGCCTTTACTGTCTTTTGTTGTATTATTAATCTGTTGTCCGAAAGCAATACTGTTAATTAACAAGCATAGTAATATGGTTGATTTTTTCATTTATTTATGTTTTACTCGAAAGTCCATATTTCTTACATTAAAAAAAAATCAGAAGTATATACATCAAAAAAAAAGGTATCAACTGCAATAGCGCATTAAAAAGCGGCAGTATGTACTTTCTAAATAACCTTTGGTACCTATTATTTTGCCGAATGGCTTAATTTTAGTTACTTACAATCACTATGATTAAACTAAGTAGAAAGCACAGCGCAGAACTCTTAATACACGTACTTTTTTGGGTGTTATTTGTATTTGTATCACTATTTGTTTTTACGCCTTATTATTGGGCTGAAAATCCGTTTTTACAGTATTTTTTTATCCTAGTTGTTATTGTTTATGTGAACAATCAAGTTTTACTACCTTTTTTCGTGAAAAAGAAATGGTATCTATTCTATGCCCTCATTTTTACATTCATATCGTTTTTAGCCACACAATTGTATTGTTATGTTTTTGCACGCTGCGGATGCACAATCATGAAATGCTTAAGTGATTATTTGTGGCAGACTTTAACTCCACTTTTATTTTTCTCTTTTATATGGATGTTATTTCGATACATCGATCAATCAGAAAAAGTATTGAAAATAGAACAGGAAAGAACTGAAATGGAATTAAAGTTCCTAAAATCACAAATTAATCCACATTTATTGTTTAACAATTTAAACACCATTTATTCGTATGCGATTGAGAAACCAGACAAAGCACCCGATTTAATTTTAAGATTATCAGACAATTTAAAACATGTGTTGTACGAGAGCAATACCGAAAAAGTAAATCTTGATAAGGAAATTCAGTTTATAGATAATTACATAGCATTTCATAAAATCAGAACTGAAGGAGTTAAACAAATTAATTACCAAACCTCAACAGACAATAATCTTTATGAGATTGCACCATTGTTATTAATAACAATTATAGAAAACGCCTTTAAACACTGTGTTTTTAATAGTGTTATTGATATAAATATTAAGGCAGAACAAAATAAATTAACCTGTATTTGTGAAAACCATTACAATGAAAAATTAATAAAAAGTACAGACGCAATTGGCTTAGATAATCTTAAAAAACGTTTAGATTTATTATACAAAAACAAGTATGAATTAAATATTAATAATACTAGCACTTTTAGAGTATCGTTAGTGGTAAATATTAATTATATATGAATTGTATTATTATAGAAGACGAGCTTCCGGCACAAAATATTGTGAAGAATTATATACGTAAAATTCCCGATTTAGAATTAATAGCTGCTTTTCAAACAGCAACTAGTGCGAATGAGTTTTTAAAAAGCAATACAGTAGATATTATTTTTTTAGATATTAATTTACCTGATATACCTGGATTAGATTTTATAAAAACAATTAGAAATCCGCCGAAAATAATTATTACAACTGCCTATCCTGATTATGCAGTTTCTAGTTTCGAATTGGATACAATTGTAGATTATTTAGTAAAACCTTTTTCTTTTGATCGCTTTTTAAAAGCAGTAACAAAAGCAGAAAATCAAGTAAATAATATAAAAATTAAAAATAAGGAAGTAATTTACTTAAATATAGATAAAACCATCCATAAAGTATATTTAGAAGAAATATTGTATTTAGAATCTGATAGAAATTATGTCACTTTTTTTACTATTGATAGAAAACTAACAATTATAGATTCTTTAAAAAATTGGAAAGATACTTTAGACACCCGTTTATTTGTACAAATTCACAAGTCGTATGTTGTAAATGTAAAAAGAGTTGAGAAGTTTACAGGAACTAACTTATGTATTAAAAACAAAATTCTGCCAATTGGCAGAACATATAAAAAAGAACTATTGGCTAGCTTAAAAGCTAACAAATAGTTCTTTTTTATCATTATAAGAATTAAAAACTTATTCCCAAGTATTAATTGCTGCATCTCCTCCCCAAGTTATAGTAACTAAGTAAGGATTATCTATAAAAGGGTTTCTGTTTCCTTGTACATCATAAATTACATTATTTCTTTGTCTTTCAAAATCAGAAACAGGATCTTCTTTATTCCACTTTAAGAATAACTCCTTAGAACCAACCTTTTCAAAAGTTTCACCATATCTTACATTTAAATAAAATACCATTCTAGCGATATCTCCTTTCCATTCATCTCCAGGAAACCAAGTACTACCTTCCTTTTTATATGTTCCTGTTCCATCTATAAAAGGAAAATTAGACCTTTGTGTGTTAATAGCATCATCACATGAACGTAAATGGTGCAAATCTGTAACAGCATCCTCAGCTGATAATTTAGATTGTGGATAAACGTGTTCTGTATTAAATGTTTGTGTAGGATATGTATTAGATCCAGACGTATACTCTCTTTCATCTCTACTTTCACTTGTGTACATTAAAATAACGTTATCTACATTACTTAAATCTTCATCTGCGTTGTATAAATAATTATGTCTTTCACCATAAGTTAATATGTTGCTATGAGATTTGGTAACTAAATCTATTAACGTATTGTAGTTGGTGTTTTGATCGTCTATGAAAGATACGCCATTATAATAAGCTGCTAAGTCGGCAGGTATATTAAATGATATTACTTCTACAACGTTTATTGTTATTGTTGCTGTTGCGCAAGTTGCTGTTGCGTCGTTATCACATAATGTATATGTAAAATTATCTTGTCCCGTAAAGTCTGCAACTGGTGTGTACGTTATTGTTCCGTCGCTATTTAAAGTTACAGTACCATTTGTACTTGTATCATCTAAAGAATCAACTTTAGCACCATCTATAATGGTATCATTATCTAGGTGGCTACTAATATTAATTGTAGAATTAATACCTACATTATAACTATCGTTAACAGCTTCTGGACTGCCTTTATCTGCAACATTAATTGTAACAGTAGCTGTAGAACAAATTTCAGGTGATACTTTACTACAAATAGTATAGTTAAAAGTATCTTCGCCAGAAAAATTATTTGATGGGGTGTATGTGTATGTAATACGGTCTACTTCAATAGTACCTCCATTAGCTGTTGCATCATCAAAGGTAATAGTAATTCCTGTAGATGGGTATTCATCGTTAGTTAAAAAACTAGGTAGCTCTAAAAAAGTACCTTCATTAGCTTCAAAAACATCATCTTTTGCTATTATTACTATTTCTTCATCTATTGGATCAGGAGTAGGATCTGGTTTTACAACATCTGATTCATTTCCTCCACAATTGATAAGTAACAAGGTTAAAAAACCAAGAAATAATACTTTTTTCATCATTTTACTCTTTAAGTTATTGTTTTATTATTTTATCATGTACTTTGGTTGGAATATTATCATTCCACACTGTTAATATATCTGTAGCTACACTTGCTCCGCTACCTGCTGCTATAGCAAACTGACTGCGTATACCTGATAAAGTACCGCAAACATACAAACCTTTTTTAATTAAGTAGTTAAAATTGCGCAATTGTACTCTGTCTTTCATCACATTAGCTCTCATATGAGGCTCAATATACTGCTCTAGTCCTGCTATTTCAAATGGTTTAGAGTAATTTAAGGCTATAACTACCTTTTTACTGTAATATTCATTTTTGTTAGTTATAACTTTATAACCTTCTTCACTATCTAAAACCGATAATACTTTTTCATTTTCAATTTGAGAAACATGTGGATATTGATTAGACAATTGTTCTTTACCTTGCTCTAAAATATCACTACCTAAAGTACCAACAGGTAATCCTAAAACATTATTAAACAAAGCATTTTGTAAATGAGATATTCGTTGATGCATTAAAATACCAACTTTTTTATTTTTTGCATATTCTTTTTTATAAGCAGAGCCTATAACTAGTGCGCATTGCATACCAGAAACTCCTCCTCCTATAATTAAGCAATCAAAACTCATTTATGCTAATAATACTTTTATGTTCTCTGCAAATAATCTTACTGCAATAGCTAGTAAGATTACTCCAAAAATCTTTCTAATAATTTTAATTCCGTTATTACCTATAATTTTTTCTATTCTAGATGATGTTTTTAATACAATGTAAATAACTATTACGTTTAATAAAACGGCAATAATTATATTTGATATATGGAACTCTGCTCGCAAAGATAAAAGAGTTGTTAAACTACCCGGCCCTGCTATTAAAGGAAATGCTAACGGAAAAACAGTTGCTGTTAATGTTTCATCCTCATCATCTTTATATAAAGTGATTCCTAAAATCATTTCTAAAGCGATAAAAAATAAAATAAATGCACCTGCAACGGCGAAAGAATGTACATCTACACCTATAACTCCTAATAATTCTTTACCTACAAATAAAAACAGAATCATTATAGCCCCAGCAATAACAGATGCTTTTTCAGACTGTATATGCCCAACCTTTTTACGTAAGTCGATAATAATAGGAATGTTACCTATAATATCAATTACTGCAAACAACACCATAAACGCAGTAAAAACTTCTTTTATGCTAAAATCCATAATATCTTTTTTTTCAGCTGCAAAATTATATAAGTAATGTCACAATCTAGTATTTTTGCACCTAAATTTTATGTGAAGTTATTGTTAACTTGCACTTTTAAATATATTTTATGTTTCAATTAGGAAAAACTATCGTTTCAGAAGATCTTATCGATAAAGATTTTGTTTGTAATTTATCTGCCTGTAAAGGAGCTTGTTGTATTGACGGAGATGCTGGCGCACCTTTAGAAAAAGAGGAAACAAAGATTTTAGAAGATATATATCCTAAAATTAAACCCTTCCTCCGTAAAGAAGGTATTGAGGCTATTGAGAAACAAGGTGTATGGATTACTAGTGACTTTGGTGAACTAGAAACTCCTTTAATAAATAATGCCGATTGTGCTTATGTTATTTTTGATGATAAAAACACTGCATTATGTGCTATAGAAGAGGCTTACAACCAAGGTATTGTAGATTGGAAAAAACCTGTTTCTTGTCACCTTTATCCTGTTAGAGTGAAGGATTACAGTGAGTTTTCTGCTGTTAATTATGATAAGTGGGAAATTTGTGATGATGCTTGTTCTTTAGGTAAAGAATTACAAGTACCAGTTTATAAATTTGTAAAACAAGCACTAGTTAGAAAGTTTGGGCAAAATTGGTATGATGAATTAGAACAAATTGCAGAAAAAAGAAATAGATAATCTAATATATTATTATAATAAAAAAACGACGCTAAATAGCGTCGTTTTTTATTATTTTCAAAGTATTATTATTCTAATTAACACTAAAACTCCAAACTTGCCCTATAGACTTTGCTCCTGAGTTATCAATCGTATTAACTTTCCAGTAATATGTTTTACCTGTTGCAACAGTTACATTAAATAATTCTTCATCTTGAGAACTTGTTACATCTGTTAAGTCTGCATCTTGGCCAAAGAAAACCTCATATGATAATGTGTCATCTGTATTAGAATCTGCGCCCGTCCATTTTAAATCAACAGATACAGTTGATGCATCTAATGCTGATTCAGCGGCTGGACTAATTAATTCTGCTGTAAAAGGAGCATTATTTGCTTCTCCTGTTCCTTTCGTATAAAATGCAAATACTGAAGATGCTTCTCCCGATAAGCCTTTACTGTCGGTAGCGGTTACTCTCCAATAATATGCAACGCCCTTGTCTAAATTAATAGATTTAGTGGAAGAACTTGCTGTTTCTGTTTTAATTATAGTAGCCATGTCACGGCTATTAGAAAATTCAACTTTATAACTAATAGCATCGTTATTAGCATCTGTAGCATCGCTCCAATCAAAAGCAATTGTATTATTTATACATAATAAATCTTGTGTTGGGTATGCTAAACTAACTTTACTTGGAGCTTCGTTAACCACCTCTGGTTCTCCTCCGCCTTTACTACTTCCACCTCCACAGGCAACAAATAATGGAAGTGAAAATAATGCGATTGTTTTTATTGCTTTTCTCATTTTTTTAAGATTTTAAAAGTATTAGTCTTATCGTTTCCTAATTTCAGTATATAAATACCTGCTTTATAACTATTGAATGGAATTGATAATTCGTTTCCTTGTCTTTCTATTGTTTTATCTAAAACAACTTTACCTGTTACATCAAACACAATAACTTTAACATTATTTGATGTATCAACCGGTAATAATAATTCGATAGATTCTGTTACTGGATTGTTTCTTAAGAAAACATTATCAATAACTGTTTTAAATTTACCTTCACATGCTTTTGCTGTAGTTACCTCTAAAACACCTTTTCCTTCAACCTTAACGTTAAATGTTGATTGCTCGAATGTATTAATTAAATCGCCATTTAAAAACACTTTATAAGGTGCCGTTCCTGAACTTACATTTACGGTGTAATCTCTAGATTGGTTGTTTTTAGCCACTCTTAATGAAAAAGCTTCAGCTGCTTTTATATTTATTTCAAAACATTGCTTATAATCTTTACCGTCAATCTCTACACAAATTTCATAGATACCAGGAGTTAAATTTTCGAAAGTAAACGATGTAGATGTCAATGCTGTGGTTTCTTCTTTACCCTCTCCTTTTAATGTTACCGTATAGTTTACAAAAATTTGCTGAACATTAATGGTAATTTTACCATCGCTTTCACCTGCACAAGTTTCTGAAATAGACTCAATTTTAATGTTATCTGTATCTAAATAACTAGTATCACAAACATCTCCTACTCCGTTTCCGTTAGTATCTGTTTGATCTGAGTTTGCAGTATTTATACAGTTATCAACATCATCCATAATACCATCGTCATCGGTATCTTGACAAGCATCTCCAACTCCATTTCCATCTGTATCTTTTTGATCTGGGTTTGCTGCATTAACACAATTATCTACACTATCTAAAATACCATCTTCATCTGTATCTTGACAAACATCTCCTACACCATTTCCATCAGTATCTAATTGATCAGGGTTTGCAGTACCTGGACAGTTATCAACATCATCCATAATACCATCTTCATCGGTATCCTGACAAGCATCTCCGATTCCGTCGTTGTTAAAATCTTTTTGATCTGCATTTTTAGTATCTATACAATTATCAACATCGTCCATAATACCATCTTCATCGGTATCCTGACAAGCATCTCCTAAACCATCTCCGTCAGTATCTAATTGATCAGGATTTGCAGTATTTATACAATTATCTACGTCATCCATAACACCATCTTCATCGCTATCTTCACAAGCGTCTCCGATTCCATTTTCATTTGCATCCAATTGATCAGCATTAGCTGTGCTTGGGCAATTATCTACCCCATTTAATACCCCATCACCATCATCATCTCCTGTTGGGTCTGATATAAATTTACCTGAAAAAACCCCTCTTCCATAAGTTGCTGCAAAAACAGTATTATCATCACGCAAATCTAAATCTAAAACAGGAACATTGCTCATTCCGTTATATGACTGTGTCCAACTAGGTGAAACTGCATTAAAGTTTTTTGTTTTCCATACACCTAAATCAGTTCCTATAATTACTTCATTTGTACTAATTGGATTTTGTAATATTGATTTTACTGGTAAGTCTGGCAAATCCCCTTCTTTATTAGCCCAGTTAATTCCTCCATCTGCAGAGTACCAAATATTTACAACACCATAATTATGCATTGTTACAAAAATTTCATCTTCATTTTCTCCTAATTCAATATCTGATACCGTTCCTACAAAATCAGCCCCGGTAATTTCAGACCAAATACTACTGTCTGTATCTGCATTTTCTATTTTTAATACCTTTCCGTTTTTTAAACCTGCAAAAAGTAGACTTGATGTTGTTGTATAAGTAGATATTTTCAGAGTAGATGGCGCTGAATCCATTAACGAATTTGAAAGTGTACCTTTCTGAGGAACTATTGTTAATATATCTGAGTATCTTCTAATAGAAATACCTGTAGAACCTGAATAGTTTGAATATAGAATATTAAGATTTGAATCTAATTCCTCTTGATTAATAAAATCTCCATTAGATGAATCTTCATCATTAATCGTATAAGATTGTTCCGTTTTATAATCATACAAAACAATACTTTGATTATAAACATAATTAGATATAAAGTATTGATCATTTCCGTCAGTATCAAAGAAACTAGCAGCTCCATCACCTCCTGCAGCTCTTATAGAACTATTAATTCCTGCTCTAGCTGTTTCTACTAGTTGAGTTCCGTTGTCTTGAGCTCCTGCAATGAAATACTCTTCACCTGCAAATGCTGTTGATGGTGCTACACCTACGGTATAAAATTGTAATGTATTATAGTTATTATTTCTTGCCGAAATAATACTTCCTGCATTATTTGAAAAATATACTCCACCGTCGTTACCAAAAACCATTCTTGACGAAGAGGCAAAGGCTAAACCATGCTGATCTGCATGCACATTTTGAGAACCAAAACCTCCATACCAATGTGAGCGTTGATCCCAGGTTTGACCTGCATCTGTAGATTTAAATAAATCTATACCTCCAACATAAAGAATATTTTCATTATTTGGATCTACTTTTAGTAATAAATCATAAAAAGCTTGACCTCTCGTAAAATCATTTGCAGGAATACCTGTGTCTTTATCATCTGGTAATGGTAATTCATTTACTGTCGCAAAATCATCAGTTGTTTTAAACATTTTAACTGGTGTTACAGAACTATTTATTTGAGACAAAACATAAACTGTACCTGCATTAGATGGTGAAACAGCTATTTCTGTTCTTGACCCTGTTTCTACGGAATATATTAAATTAAAAGTATCACCATTAACTGATTTTAAAATAGCTCCGCCTCCATCTCCATAAGTATAACTAGAAGTTGTACTTAAATAGATAGAATTATCAGCACCTAATTCAAAATTATTCGGCTCATATTCATTTCCTGCACTTGTTTTTGGCATGTTTAATTTAGAGAAGTTTACACCGTCTGTAGATTTATAAACACCATAACTGTCTCCCCCTAATGAAACACCCCCTAAGTAGCCAGATTCACCTGCTGCTATATAAACTTCTGAAACTCCTGAATTATTTCTTATAACAATATCATTAATATGTTGTATTCCAGGAACAACTAATACATTTGTTGCATTACTTCTACCTTTGGTTAAAGTAATATTAACCGCTTCAGTTGATAGAGCGTTTATTATTGCATTACCGGCTGTTCTGGTTGTCATAACTGCTGGTATTGTGACTGAAGCATCATCCCCTCCCATTGGTATTGGATTTCCATCAACATTATTTACCATAACAACTGCTATAGCACCCGCAGTTTCCGCTTGCTTAACTTTTAAATCAAAATTACAACTACCTCTCCTTATTACTGCTATTTTACCATCTAACTCACTTGCGTTAGTCAATTCCTCACAACCATTATCAAATGGTGCTGTTATATCATTAACTAAAACTACGTCTCCAGTAACTGAAGCTCTTAAATCTCCACCAAAGGCAGTAGCCAAGGTTGATATATATTCTCCTGAAATACTTGCTGGACTATTAACCGTAACCTTTGAGTTTGCATCTAAGAAAGAAGCTCCATCAATACCTCCAAAAATATTAGACCATGTAACTCCACCATCGGTAGATTTCCATAAACCATCTCCGTTTACATCTCCGCTTACATAAGATTCTCCAGTACCTACATAAAATATATTTGGATTATTTGGATCAGCTGCAATACAAGATACTGCTAGATTTTCAGGGATTCCTACACGAATCCATTTAGAGTTTACATCTGATATTTTAGTGTTTTTCCATAAACCGCCACTAACTCCTCCGGCAAAAACAGTTTCATCTGTAGTATCATTTGGATCAAATAAAAGTGCTCGTGTTCTTCCTCCTACATTATCAGGACCTCTTTCTTCCCAAGCATTAGTAGCTTCACCAGGAACTTTTTGACCTGCTCTTAGCTTACTCAACTCCTTTTGAAGTCTTAAAACATCTTTCTTATAAGTTCTTCCTGTATTAGGGTTTATTTCACTTAAATATTTTTGTTCGAAATAAGCATTTGGAGGTAATCCTTGTGCTTTTCTTTCTTTTTTAGGAAGTTTTCCTATTTTCTGAAAAGGGTGATTTTTCAAAAATTCTGCGTGTTGACTTCTCAATTTGTCGGCAGCTGTCTCTTTAGTGCCTATTGAATTAAAGACAACACCACCTACAGCTAAAACAAGTAAGCCAACAAATAGTATTTTTTTATTCATGGTAAAGTTATTTATGATATATAACAGTTAGTGTTAAAATTACCCTAACTTTTTTAACAAAAAGCTAAAATATAGATTATATTTACTAATAAAGCTTAATTTAATAATTAATTACGCAATATTTCCTTTTGTTTTTTTAAATAATCGTATTGCAAAACTATCCGACAAACCAGATACATAACTACAAATTTGCATAACCCTATCATAAAGTGCGGCTTTTTCTTGCTGATATTCATCAGGAAGTAAATTCAACACCAGTGTATCGTAGTTAGATTGTGTTCCGTTATACTTATTGTTTAACGCTGTTACAAAAACATCTAATAGGTCTGCAATAATCTTATACCCAGCAACTTCTTTTTCGATGACATCTTTACTACGGTATATTTTTTCTATACTTATTTTAATGATATCGTTAATTTGTGCTTCGTATATACATTTATCTAGTAATGATTTTTCGAAACTACCGTTTAAAATAGCTGTTTCATTTTCTAAAAAGATATCAACTGCTTCGTTAATTAACACACCTATTGCTAAAGCTCGTAAATAACTAATACGGTCTTTTGTGTATTTTAACGAATGATATTTTTTACTATCAATCGTGTTTTTAACCAACTTAATCATATACTCTAAAGCATAATCTTCATCGATTAGCCCTAAATTAATTCCGTCTTCAAAATCGATAATTGTATAACAAATATCATCTGCAGCTTCTACTAAATATGCTAATGGATGACGATAATAGGATATACCGTCACTTTCTTTTTTCTGTAAACCTAAATCGTTCGCAACATCTAAAAAACCTGCTGTTTCCGACTGAAAAAAGCCATATTTTTTATCGACTATATGTTTTGTTGGTTTCTTCGGAAGTGATTCTTTAGGGTATTTCATAAATGCTCCTAAAGTTGCATAACTTAAACGCAAACCTCCTTCGCTACCTGGCTTATTTTCGGTTAAAATCTTGAATCCGTTTGCATTTCCTTCAAAATCTATTAAATCTTGATATTCTTTTTCGGTAAGTTGCTCTTTATATTTTAATCCGTTACCGGTTTTAAAATACTCTCCGATGGCTTTTTCACCTGAATGCCCAAAAGGCGGATTCCCAATATCATGTGTTACGGATGCCGCAGCAACAATCGCTCCGAAATCATTAAAAGTGTAGCCTAAATCTACTAAATTCGGGTGGCGTTCTAACAATACTTTACCAACACGTCTTCCTAAGGTTCTACCAACTACCGACACTTCTAAACTGTGTGTTAATCGGGTGTGTACAAAGTCGGTTTTTGATAACGGAATTACCTGTGTTTTATCTTGTAAACTACGAAAGGCTGATGAAAATATAATTCTATCAAAATCTACTTCAAAGCCTAAACGGGTTTCGTCTTGTAATATGCGTTCACGTTTTTGTGTATCACCAAAACGTTTTAAAGAAAGGAGTTGTTCCCAGTTCATTGGTTTCATTTTTATAATAAATCTAAATCTATTAACATATTAAATGCTTTTGCATTTCCTTTTTTATGGGCTTTTTTAAGGTAAGTTATTCCTTGTTCCCTTTTATTAATTGAAATATAATAGGCTCCTAAATGTGCATATGCATCATAATTTCCTAAAAAAAATGCTTTTTTTGCGTAGTTAACTAGCTTAGTGTTAATTTTAGTATTTTTCTTTAATAGTTTTTCTAGGTTACTAATACCTTCTTCTCTTTTTAAAAGCAACATGCAAGACTCTACCACATTGCGCTTGCATAAATTATTGTATTTACTTACTGTATTTTTAGTGTATACTAAAAGACTTGTTTTAGAATGAGTTTTTTGCAAATCGTAAAATGAACTTAGTAATTGGGCTCGGGTACTTGCTTTTTTATTATTTTTTCTGTTGTTTTTAACAGTTTTACCACTGCTATTAACCCATAAAACATCTTTTGTCCATTTACCAACTCCTTTAAGAGTTTTGTTATTTACAATTTTAAATATTAAAATTCCTTTATCTGGAAAAACAAACAAGCTATCGTTTCTATGAAAATAATTTGCCTTAATTTTAGTAAATGGCGCTATGGCTACTTTTCCGTTAGCATCAAATGTAAATGATGTATACATTGATTTACCTACTACCTTAAAATTTCCATATAAATTATTATTACAATTTTGAGCCTTTGCAGCTAGTGTAAAAAGTAATAATGTTATTATAATACTGTTTTTCATGCTTCAAATTTACAAAAAAAGAGAAGCCTTTCGACTTCTCTTTGGTAAACTCTACAACTTCTTTAAAAAAGGTCTTGAAGATTTAAGAATTCATATAATTTAAAGAATCCTAAAATATTAATTAGATAATATATTCCCTTCAATAATTTATCTAAATTAAAAGAAATTCTATTATCTATTTTTGAAATATTTTGAATTACTGTTATATTATTAACTATTATAATTGTACTTTTAAAATTCTCTTTATTTCCTATTTTAGTAATTAATTTATCTTTGCTATATATCATTTAACTATTGTTTTAGGCTATCAACAATTTATTTTTTTTGTTAATAACAATTTAACGTAGCTCCCTAGTTGTTTTTAAAAGGGGTATGCTACTTACAATTTATTTTATAAATATTTAACTTGATAGAAAGAGCATTGTTTTGTACTTTTGTAAAACAAATGGAGACGAGGTAATCTCTTCTTCTCTAATTTTGTAATATTATTGGGCGGCAATCCAAAAAATATTTAAAAAAAATCAAGAGGGATATTTAATTATGTTCCTTTTTTTTATGCTTTTTATTTACTACCTCAGCAAATGACTTTAATGATTCATAAAAAAAGAGAAGTCAAAAGACTTCTCTTTTTTCACTTTTAATCTAATTTATGTCATTACAAACAAGAAAATCTAATTAACAGATTGCTTCACTTTGCTCGCAATGACCTATTATCTTCTAAGACCCACACATTAAACAATCGTCGTCTGGAGCTCCGTTTTTAGATGCATCAACCATGGCTTTAAATTCTGTAGCGCTCATTGGTTTTTCTTCTTCAACTATAGCTTCTTTCTTTTCGATATTTAACGTAAACTGTTTTGCGTTTACTGCCGATTTTGTACGTAAATAGTACATTCCTGTTTTTAAACCACTTTTCCAAGCATAAAAATGCATTGAAGTTAGTTTTGCATAATCAGGATCTTTCATAAATAAGTTTAACGACTGAGATTGATCGATAAAATAACCTCTATGGCGCGCCATATCGATAATATCTTTCATACTCATTTCCCAAACTGTTTTGTATAAATCTTTTAAGTCTTGCGGAATAGTAGCAATATGTTGGATAGATCCGTTTGCACGCATAATATCTTCTTTCATATTATTATCCCATAAATTTAACTCTACTAAATCTTCTAATAAGTGCTTGTTTACTACAATAAACTCACCAGATAATACTCTACGAGTATAAATATTAGAAGTATATGGTTCGAAAGCTTCGTTATTTCCTAAAATTTGTGAAGTAGATGCTGTTGGCATTGGCGCCACTAATAACGAGTTACGAACACCGTGTTCCATCACTTTTTTACGCAAAGCATTCCAGTCCCAACGACCACTTAAATCGTCTTCTTTAATTCCCCACATATTGTGCTGAAATTCTCCTTGAGACATTGGCGAACCTTTAAATGTTGAATATGGCTCTTTTGCTTTTGCAATTTCCATAGATGAAGTTACAGATGCAAAATACAAGGTTTCGAATATTTCTTGGTTTAACTTCTTAGCTTCATCTGATGTAAACGGTAAACGCAACATGATAAACGCATCTGCTAATCCTTGAATACCTAATCCTACCGGACGGTGACGAACGTTAGAGTTTTCTGCTTCAATAACCGGATAATAGTTACGATCAATAACGGTATCTAAGTTTCTAATTACTTTTTTAGTTACTTTAAATAGCTTTTTATGATCAAAAAACTTATTTCCGTTTTCATCTTCACCAACAAACATTGGTATTGCTATGGATGCTAAATTACATACTGCTACCTCATCTTTGGCAGTATATTCCATAATTTCAGTACATAAATTTGAAGAACGAATGGTTCCTAAATTTTTCTGATTTGATTTACGGTTAGCAGCATCTTTATATAACATGTACGGTGTACCTGTTTCTATTTGCGACTCTAAGATTTTCTCCCATAAATCACGTGCTTTTATTGTTTTTCTACCTTTACCAGCAGCTTCATAGCTTGTATATAAACGCTCGAACTCTTCTCCATAAGTATCAAATAAATGCGGACATTCATGAGGACACATCAACGTCCAGTCTGCATCTTTTTGTACACGCTCCATAAATAAATCAGAAATCCACATTGCATAAAACAAATCACGCGCTCTCATTTCTTCTTTACCATGATTTTTCTTTAAATCAAGAAAATCATAAATATCAGCATGCCAAGGCTCTAAATACATTGCGAAAGAACCTTTACGTTTTCCTCCTCCTTGATCTACATAACGTGCTGTATCGTTAAATACTTTTAACATTGGTACAATTCCGTTTGATGTACCATTGGTACCGGCAATATAACTTCCTGTTGCACGAATATTATGTAAAGACAAACCAATACCTCCTGCAGATTGCGAAATCTTAGCAGTTTGTTTTAGTGTATCGTAAATACCTTCTATACTATCATCTTGCATTTGTAATAAAAAACAAGACGACATTTGTGGTTTTGGTGTACCTGCGTTGAATAATGTTGGCGTAGCATGGGTAAAATATTTTTTACTCATTAACTCGTATGTAGCGATTGCTTCGTCAATATCTTCTTTATGAATACCTATAGATACACGCATTAACATGTGCTGTGGACGCTCAACAATATTACCGTTTAACTTTAATAAATAAGAACGCTCTAAGGTTTTAAATCCAAAATAATCGTAGTTAAAATCACGACTATAAATAATAGTAGAGTCTAATTTATCAGCATTTTTCATGATAATGTCATACACATCATCTGCTAATAAAGGAGATTTTTTTTCTGTACGAGGGTTTACGTATTCGTACAAATCAACCATCGTTTCTGAAAACGACTTTTTAGTGTTTTTATGTAAATTAGATACGGCAATTCTTGCAGCTAATTTTGCATAATCAGGGTGTGCAGTTGTTAATGTTGCAGCAACCTCAGCAGCTAAATTATCTAATTCAGATGTTGTTACACCGTCATATAAACCTTCAATAACACGCATTGCAACTTTTACGGGGTCAACAATCTTGTTTAATCCGTAACACATTTTTCTAACCCTCGCTGTGATCTTATCAAACATCACAAGCTCTCTTTTACCGTCTCTTTTTGCTACATACATATTATTACTCTTGTTTTTAATTTGGTTATAAGAATCACACAGGTTTTACTCTAAGAGCGACTCTTACATGTTAAAATATTTTTGTTTCTTTTTTGAAACTATATTTAGCTTAAACGCCTTCGTGTTTTTAGCTAAACTTTACCGCATGTAGGGGTTAGCAGTAGTGTTATTCTTTTTTTAAAAATCAGCATCGAAACTAATGTCTCCTGTACCACCTGATGATACTCCTGCTTTTTGATATTCTGAAACTCTTTTTTCGAAGAAGTTCGTTTTTCCTTCTAATGAAATCATTTCCATAAAGTCAAACGGGTTTGTAGCTTCATACTCTTTATCACATCCAAACTCTAGTAATAACCTATCGGTTACATACTCTAAGTATTGTGTCATTAACTTAGCATTCATACCAATTAAACTTACCGGTAAAGATTCTGTAATAAATTCTCTTTCGATAGTAAGTGCATCTAAAATAATTTCGCGAATACGATCTTTAGGCACTTTATTTACCATGTGATGGTTGTGTAAATGAACTGCAAAGTCACAGTGCATTCCTTCATCACGAGAAATTAATTCGTTAGAAAATGCCAATCCTGGCAACAAACCTCTTTTCTTTAACCAAAAAATAGAACAAAAAGATCCTGAAAAGAAAATACCTTCAACAGCTGCAAAAGCAATTAATCTTTCTGCAAACGAATCAGACTCTATCCATTTTAATGCCCAATCGGCTTTCTTTTTAATCGCTGGAAAAATTTCTATTGCCTTAAACAATTTATCTTTTTCTGCATCATTCTTTACATAAGTATCTATTAATAATGAATACGTTTCAGAATGCACGTTTTCCATCATTATTTGAAAACCATAAAAGAATTTTGCTTCAGAATATTGTACTTCGTTTACGAAGTTTTCTGCTAAATTTTCATTTACAATTCCGTCAGAAGCTGCAAAAAAAGCTAAAACATGCTTAATGAAATAACGTTCATCGTCAGTTAACTTTGTTTCCCAATCGATAACATCTACTGATAAATCGATTTCTTCGGCGGTCCAAAAACAAGCTTGTTGTTTTTTATACCATTCCCATAAATCGTCATGTTGAATTGGAAAAATTACAAATCTATCTTTGTTTTCTTGTAAAATTGGTTCGATGAAAGCCATTATATATTTGTGCTAAATTTTAATGTTATTTTTATTTTCTAGAGGGGTTAACAAAGATTCAAAAAATTACTAAAAACTGAAAGCCTTACTTATTCACAAATCCCTTGAAGTTTTCAACAAATTGAAAAAAAAACACAAAAGAGCGTCATTTCAACAAAAGCACAACTTATTTAAAAACAAGTATTTAAAATTAAAAAACAAGCTTGAGTAGTGATAATCACTGAGTTTCCTATTTTGGTTTTTTTGCATAAAAAAAGTGATGTTTTCACATCACTTTTTCACTTTATTTTTAGACCTATTTCTCTACCTTTAAAACATCTTTTATAATTTCTTCTATTTGTTTTTTTGGTAATGCTCCGTTTGCCATTTGAGGCTGTTCACCTGCTTTGCAAAATAACATTGAAGGAATACTACGAATTCCGAAAGCAGCAGATAATTCTTGTTCTGCTTCTGTATCAATTTTATAAATATCAATTTTACCTTCATACTCTTTACTCAACTCTTCTAAAATCGGAGCCAAAGTTTTACATGGTCCACACCAATCTGCATAAAAATCAATTAATGCTGGTTTATCTCCTTCAAACTTCCACTCTTTGTTCTCTTCAAAATTAAATACTTTTTCTAAAAAAGTTGCCTTTGTTAAATTTTCTGTCATGCTGTTTTTATTAATTATTTACTTGAAAATTTTCAAGCTTAAAGGTAGTCGTTTTTATTTCTTAAAGATTACAAGAACACTATTTAGTGTTAAAAACGTCATAAAAAATAGGATTCTCATACTTTTTTCTGCTAACTTTGAAAGAATTAACTAATTTTTAAACCATGAAAAAAATCCTTTTTTCGATTCTTTGTGCGAGTACTATTTTAGTGTCTTGCAAACAAGAAAATCAACCTAAAAATACAATTACTGTGAAGTATCCAGAAACTGCTAAAAAAGCTGTTATAGACACCTTATTCGGAACTGCTGTCACCGATAACTATCGTTGGTTAGAAGATGATAGAAGCAAAGAAACTGAAAATTGGGTTAAAGCTGAGAATGAAGTAACCTTTGATTATTTAAGTAAAATACCATATCGCGAGCAGCTAAAAAATCGTTTATCTGAATTATGGAACTATGAAAAAATAGGGACTCCTTTTAAAGAAGGCGAATACACCTACTTTTATAAAAACAACGGATTACAAAATCAGTATGTTTTATATAGGAAAGACAAAGAAGGTAAAGAAGAAGTTTTCTTAGATCCAAATACGTTCTCTGAAGACGCAACAACATCATTAGGTTCTGTTAGTTTTTCTAAAAACAGCGAAACAGTTGCCTATTCAATTTCTGAAGGAGGTAGCGATTGGCGTAAAATAATCGTTATGAATGCCAAGAGCAAAGAAATTATTGGTGATACTTTAATTGATGTAAAGTTCTCTGGAATTTCTTGGTACAAAAATGAAGGTTTCTATTATTCTAGTTACGATAAGCCAAAAGGAAGTGAATTATCTGCAAAAACAGATCAACATAAATTATACTACCATAAATTAGGAACGGCACAAAAAGAAGATACTGTTGTTTTTGGAGCAACTCCTCAAGAAAAACATCGTTACGTTGGTGGTAGTGTTACTGAAGATAATAATTACCTTGTAATTACAGCAAGCGTATCAACATCAGGAAATAAATTATTTTTTAAAGATCTTTCTAAGCCTGATAGTTCTTTAATAACAATTTTAGATCATACAGATAGTGATACCTACCCGATAGATAATATTGGCTCTAAAATATACTTGGTAACCAACCTTAATGCGCCTAATAAAAAAGTAGTTACTGTAGATATTTCTAATCCAACTACTGAAAATTGGAAAGATTTTATTCCTGAAACAAAGAATGTTTTAAATGCATCAACAGGTGCCGGTTATTTCTTTGCAGAATATATGGTTGATGCGGTTTCTAAAGTAATACAATATGATTATGACGGAAAATTAATTCGTGAAGTAAAATTACCTGGCGTAGGATCTGCCGGTGGTTTTGGCGGAAAAGCAACTGCTAAAGAATTGTATTTTTCATTTACAAACTACAACACACCTAGTTCATCTTATAAATTCGATCCGAAAGAAGGAACGTATGCTGTTTATTGGAAACCTGCAATTTCTTTTAATGGGGATGCTTATGAAAGTAAGCAAATATTTTATTCTTCGAAAGACGGAACAAAAGTTCCGATGATTATCACCTATAAAAAGGGATTAGAATTAAATGGTAAAAACCCAACTATTTTATACGGTTATGGCGGATTCAATGTTAGTTTAACTCCAAGTTTTAGTATTGCAAATGCCGTTTGGATGGAACAAGGTGGTGTTTACGCCGTACCAAACTTGCGTGGTGGAGGTGAATACGGTAAAAAATGGCACGATGCCGGAACACAATTAAAAAAGCAAAATGTATTTGACGATTTTATTGCTGCAGCCGAATATTTAATCAACCAAAAATATACCTCATCAGATTTTCTTGCCATTCGTGGTGGATCTAATGGTGGTTTATTAGTGGGAGCAACCATGACGCAACGACCAGATTTAATGAAAGTAGCATTACCAGCTGTTGGGGTTTTAGATATGTTACGCTATCATACATTTACTGCAGGAGCAGGTTGGGCGTACGATTACGGAACCGCAGAGCAGAGTAAAGAGATGTTCGATTATTTAAAAGGCTATTCACCTGTACATAATGTTAAAAACGTTGCGTATCCAGCAACAATGGTAACTACTGGTGATCATGATGATCGTGTGGTACCAGCGCATAGTTTTAAGTTTGCTGCCGAGTTACAAGACAAACAACAAGGAGAAAATCCGGTATTAATTCGCATCGAAACAAATGCAGGTCACGGTGCTGGAACACCAGTTGCAAAAACAATAGAACAGTATGCTGATATTTTCGGATTCACCTTATTTAATATGGGGTTTGATCAGTTACCAAATCCACCAAAATCTAAAATTAAGAGTTAAAATTTGTAACAGCTTAAAAATTACAGATACTAATACATAAATCAATCTAAATTAAACACAATGAAAACCATTCACAAAATGCTGTTTACTACTGCAGTCGCTTCCATAGCAATTGCTTCGTGTAAAACAGAAAGTAAGCCTGAAGAAAAAAAATCTCAGGGAATTATTATTGAAAACATGGATACTTCTGTTAAACCAACAGATGATTTCTTTAGATACGTAAACGGAACTTGGATGGATAAAACCGAGATTCCTGCTGACAGAACTTCTTGGGGTGGTTTTGGTGAATTACGTAAAAAAACGGATGCTGATGTATTGGTTATTTTAAATGATGCTATTCAAGAAAGAGATTTTCCGAAGGTAAAAGACGCTGAAGGAAATGAAATAGATTCTGATCAAGAAAAAGCAGTAAACTATTACGAAACTATAATGGATACTGTTGCTAGAAACAAGCAAGGTACCGAGCCAATTAAGCCTTTTTTAGCTAAAATTGAAGAAATTAAAACTAAAAAAGATGTAGAAAACTATATTACAAACATGGCACCTTATGGTGGTGGTGGTTTTTATGGTTTTGGCGTTTATAACGATTTAAAAAACAGTAGCCAATACGCAGGTTATATGGGCGCTGGTGGTTTAGGTTTATCTCGTGATTATTATATGGATGTTAAAGTTGCCGATAAATTAGCTAAATATCAAGAGTTTGTTGCTAAAACATTAATGACTTTTGGTGATGATGAAGCTACTGCTAAAAAGAATGCAGCTACTATTGTTGCTTTCGAAAAAAGTTTAGCAGCACCAATGATGACCAAAGAAGAGCGTAGAGATACACGTAAAATGTATAACCCTATGACGGTTGCCGAATTAACTGAATTAGCTCCTGCAATTGATTGGGCAGCACATTTAGAAGGAATTGGTGTTACTGATCTTGATAAAATAATTGTTACCGATCTTGGATACTTTAAAGCATTAAGCGGAATTTTAGATGCTCGTTCTGTAGAAGATATTAAATTGTTATTCCGTTGGAATACAATTAACAATTCACTTGGTTTATTATCTACCGATTTAGAAACTGCTAATTGGGAGTTTTACAGCAAAGAAATGCGCGGTGCAAAGCAACAACGTCCAAGAAACGAACGTGCTTTAGGTAATTTAAATGGTGCTGTTGGTGAAGCTTTAGGTAAGTTGTATGTTGATAAAATGTTTCCACCAGAAGCAAAAGCAAAAGCGAAAGAAATGATCGACAATGTAATGTTAGGTTTCGAAAAGCGTATTGCTGGTTTAGAGTGGATGAGTGAAGAAACTAAAACTAAAGCATTAGAAAAGTTACATAAGTTAACTGTTAAAATCGCCTATCCTGATGTTTGGAAAGACTATTCTGAATTACAAGTAAAAGGATTAACAGAAGGTGGTTCTTACTTCGAAAACGCTAAAAACGTTACTAAGTGGAATTATAACAAGAACATGGAAAAATTAGGAAAAGCTGTAGACAGAACAGAATGGGGAATGTCTCCTCAAACTGTAAATGCTTACTTTAATCCTGTAAACAACGAAATCGTTTTTCCTGCTGCAATTTTACAACCTCCTTTTTATGATTACAAAGCTGATGAAGCTGTAAATTATGGTGGTATCGGAGCCGTAATTGGTCACGAAATTTCTCATAGTTTCGATGATTCTGGTGCTCGTTTTGATGGCGATGGAAACCTTAAAAACTGGTGGACTGAACAAGATTCTGAAAAATTTGCTGTAATTGGTAAGCAATTGGTAAAACAATATAGCGACATTATTGCTATCGATAGTATGCACTTAAACGGTGAATTTACTTTAGGTGAAAATATTGGTGATTTAGGTGGTGTACAAGCTGCTTACGAAGGTTTACAAATTTTCTTAGAAAAGAACGGAAAACCTGCTGATATTGATGGTTATACTGCAAACCAACGTTTTTTCCTTTCTTGGGGAACAATCTGGAGAACAAAAATGCGTGATGAAGCTTTAAAGAACTTAATTATGACAAACACACACGCTCCAGGTCAATATAGAGCGTATATGCCACTTAAAAACGTTGATGCTTTCTATGAAGCTTTTGATGTTAAAGAAGGTGATAAAATGTATTTAAAACCAGAAGAAAGAGTTAGAATTTGGTAAGATCACAGACCTTTTTGATATGATTCTCTTTATGAAAGTCATAAAATAAAATGATAAAACCGATACAGAAATGTATCGGTTTATTTATTTTTATAAAATGAATTATCTTAAAATAATCACAGCAGTAATATTACTTTTAGCAACATTATTTTTGCTAGTAAGTTGTAACCAAGAGAAGCTAAACAATAAAATGAATTCAAGGAAAATAGTAATTGCACATCGTGGCGCATCCGCATATTTACCAGAACATACTATGGAGGCAAAAGCAATGGCTTATGCTATGAATCCTGATTATATTGAGCAAGATTTAGTGTTAAGCAAAGACAATGTTCCTGTAGTAATTCATGATATTTACCTAGATGATGTTACCAATGTTACTGAGGTTTTTCCTGATAAAAAAAGAAAAGACAATCGTTATTATGTAATTGATTTTACATTTGATGAGTTGCAGCTGTTACAAGTTACAGAACGTTTTAACCCAAAAACAGGAAAACAGTTTTATCCAACGCGTTTTCCCAAAAATAAAGGAAATTTTAAATTACATTCTTTTGAGCAAGAGATAGAATTGATTCAGGGATTAAATTATAGTACAGGGAAAAATATCGGAATTTATCCAGAAATTAAAAATCCGGAATTTCATTATGAAAACGGAAAAGACATTGCTAAAATTACCCTAGATATTCTTTCAGATTACGGATATAAAACAAAAAACGACAACTGTATTTTTCAATGTTTTGACGCCAAAGAATTAGAAAGAGTTAGAACAGAATTAAAATCTGATTTATTTTTAGTGCAATTGATGGAGTTTCCTGAGGAAACAAAAAAACTACAACATTTTGCAACATATGCAGACGGAATTGGACCTTGGTACAAGCAAATTATTGATAAAAAAGAAAACGGAAAATGGTTGTTTACTTCTTTCGTTTCAGATGCTCATAAACTCGGATTAAAAGTACATCCATATACTTTTAGAGCCGATCAATTAGGCGAGTTTTCTTCTTTTAATGAGATGCTACAAGTGTTATTTTTTGAAGCAAATATTGACGGTGGTTTTACCGATTTCCCCGATAAAATAGTTGAATTTTTAGCTAAGAAGTAACTTCAATCAGTTTTGATCGATAAGCAGATAGTAATTTAGATTTAGAGATAAAGCCAAGGTATTTTCCGTTTTTGATAACAGGTAAATTCCAAACACCACTTTCTTTAAATTTCTGCATTACTTTTTCAACAGAATCCGTGTGCTGAATAATCGATGGCGCACTTCTCATAAAAGTTTCTACAGTAACTTTATCGTACATTTCGGTATCAAACATAATGGGCCTAATATCATCTAACAAAACAATTCCTAAAAACTGTTTGTCCTTTTCAGTTACAGGGAAAATATTTCTGTTAGAATTAGAAACCGCTTTTTTAAGCATGTCACCTAAAAGCATTTCTGGATGAACAGCTTTAAAATTTGTTTCTATCAATTTGTTAATCTTCATCATCATTAGCACATTTTTATCTTTGTTATGTGTAATGAGTTCGCCTCGTTCAGCTAATTCTACCGTGTAAATAGAGTTGGATATAAAGTATTTTGTAACCGCAAAAGAAATTGCGGCAACCAACATTAAAGGAACAAATAGATTATAACCACCAGTAATTTCTGCAATTAAAAAAATAGCGGTTAAAGGGGCATGTAATACGCCTGCCATTAAACCAGTCATACCTATTAAAGTAAAGTTAGATTCTGATACATTACCGCCTAATTGATTAATCATTTTTGCAGATACATTCCCTAAAGCACTTCCCATAACTAAGGTAGGAATAAAGATTCCGCCAACACCACCAGCAGCAAATGTCGTAGTCATGGCTATGGCTTTAAATAGCGTAATTAGTAATAAGAAACCGATAACAATCCAAACATTTTCGAAATCTACATTATACGGAATGTCTTTTAAGGCAGCCAAAGCGTTTCTTTCTAATAAATTATTAATTAATCCGTAACCTTCACCATATAAAGGCGGAATTAAATACAACATTACTCCAATTGCAATTCCGCCAATAATAAATTTATGGATTGGTTTTTTAATCCGTTTAAAGAAATTGGTAATACTAAAATAAATTTTCGAAAAATACACAGAAGCTAATCCGGTAACAAAACCCAACAACACATAATAAAAAATATCTTTTATTTTAAAAGCATCTATCAATTTGAAACCTAATAAAGCATCTTTTTCAAAAAAGAAATAAGAAGTTATAACAGCAGAAACTGACGCCAATAATAAAGGAACCAATGAGGCAAAAGCTAAATCTAAACTAAAAATTTCGATAGCAAATATTATCGCAGCAACAGGCGCTTTAAACATAGATGACATTGCACCGGCCGTTGCACAACCAATTAAAAGCATTCTTGTTTTTTGATTCATATGAAACAACTGAGAAACCGTTGATCCTAATGCGGCACCAGTACTTACAGCCGGACCTTGTAAACCAACAGAACCACCAAAACCAACAGTAATTGGTGCGGTAATTAGAGAGGCATAAATTTTATATCTCTCTATGATTCCGCTACGTTTAGAAATAGCATGAAGTGTTGTAGAGATACCATGACCAATCTCTTTTTTAATGAATCTTTTTTTAATGTAATACACTAAAGCGAGCCCTATAATTGGAAAAATAAAATAAAGAGAATGATGAATATCCTTAATAAACTTACCTTCTAAAATAGTTTGAAAAAAAGAAGTCATATTCTTTAGAATAAGCGTTCCAATTCCGGCTAAAAAACCCACAAAAACACTTAATACATATACAAATTGTCGTTCAGAAATATTTTTATATCTCCAAATTAATATTTTTTTGAATATGTTTCTAGATTTTGGCATTCATCAATTATAATAAGAGCTTTGTATTAAATTACGACTTTTCTTGAGTGCTGATATCTTTTATCAAACCAAAGGCAAAATAAACAACTAAGAATCCACCAAAAACAATACAAAGCCACATAAAAATTTTAGTTTCCCAAAAAGGAGTGGTTTTTATTTTTATTGCTTCTTGTTTAACTTTCGAGAAGTTTAAAACGCTTGCTTCTTTTAAGGCAATTGTTTTGTTAGATATAAAATTACCTAGGTCGTACGAAGGTTTAATAAGTATAGTATCAATTACTATGGTGTATTTTTCTTGCTGCTTTAAATTAGCGATTACGTATACTGGTTTTTGTAATAATTGTACGTTTTCTATCGCCAAAGGCGGATTGTCTTTGTTTTCGATTTCGATACTAAATTCTTTTTCATTTAAATTGTTAAGAACAAACGTATTTTTGTTTTTAGAGTTCAATTGAAATCTAGCAATTACCTGATCATAAGTTTCAAAACGTTTTTTAATTTTACGAGTTCTCTTTACGATAACCTTTGCGTTGCGCAGAAAAAAATCAGTAGTAATATTAAACGAAATAGTATTTATTTTATGCGCATTTTCTGACGAAAATTTAAGTTGAGTTACCTTTTTATCTTTTAAAGTAACCGTTTTTTGTTTGTAGTTAAAAACCTCTAAAGGTGCTTGTGTAAAAAACTTACTTTCATAAACACCAGCTTCTAAAATATTGATAGGTAATGAGTTTTTATCGTTAAAGTTAATACGTAAAAAAGCATAGGTGTTTAGCGGGAAATCTATCGTTTTTTCTAAAAACACTTTTCCGGATGTCGTTTTACTAGGAATATTTATATACGATAGTTTTTTGTCTGAAACCAAACCAAACCAATCTTTGCCGTTATCACTACCATACACATTATAGCTTTTTCTGATTTTAGTATTTGCTATTTTGAATATAATATAATCTTGCTTTTTACCACTTTCATTTTTTATAATAATAGAAGTAACAGAATCTTTAATTACTTTTTTAGAAGCTATTTTAATCGTTTTAAAAGTAGAAAAATTCCTGTCGTTATTATAAATTAAAACATACGGAACCTCATTTTTTTCAGCATCTTTAATTCGTAAAAAATTAAAATTATCATTACCTGAAGCACGTATCTTTTGAGATAGCATTATCTTATGTAAACCATATTCTTTAATTGTATCTAAAGATCCTTTGTAGCTTTGGCTAAAACCAGTAATTGCAATAAATAAGGCTGCTAATAAACTATATTTTTTCATTGTTGTCTTCTTTTTCTGAGGTTTCATCAACTACTAATTTTTTAATTTTTTGATACACAAAAGAAATCACTAGTATTAAAATTCCTAATAAAATAAAAGCAATTATTTTTCCGGTTTCTGATACGTTTTTAATATCGTACATAAACAATTTAACAATCGTTAAACCCAATAATGAAAGTGCAATTACTCGCAATGTTTTCCATTGTCTTCGTATTCCTATAATTAAAAATATAAAAGAGAAAACACCCCAGAGTATCGGATATCCTATTTTTATAATTTGTGTTTTAGTTTCTTGTACTTGGGTGTTTACAAAATTGCTTTTTAAATATTGATTATCTTCAGTATTGGGAAATTTTTCGGCTAACTCAACTGTATCAATCGTATTAGAAATATATAAACCGTGGGTCATTATTTCATTGCTTAACACATAAACAATCGCAAAAGTAAATAACCATGGCAACCATTTGCTTTTCGTTGCATTAATATTAAAAAGAGGTGGTGTTTTTTTAAATAGTTGATATCCGAAATAAACCAAACATGCTACAACAATATAATGAAAGTAAAAGGCATATTTAGTATTGGTGTTACCAATAAAATTTTGAGCCATTTCGTTTGCCGAAAACTTATAAAAAGAAAGAATATAAAATAAGATAGAAAAACCACTTATTAACAATACGAACTTCGAAAATGCTTTGTTTTTGAATATTACTGTTAAGTATAATAAAACAGCCACAAAAACAAAATGATAAACTAGTGGGAAAGATAACACTGAAAAAGTGTTTTCTAAAAATTGATCTGCTTGATAAAAGATTTCTAAAATCCCCGTGAAATAACTTACAAGAATGGCAAGTATTAAAACCAATTTTTTGTAAAAATTAATATTCAGTACAAAAACTTTAGCAACAACTTCCTTTTCTTTTTGTAATAACCAATACGTTAAAAACAACGAAACACTTACCGTAAAACCAGCAATAAATAACGGATTAAAGACCACTGATAATTCTTCGGATGAACCATAACGATCCCAATCTATTAATAAACTAAAAAGCGTTAGCGTTTGTACAATTACGGCACCTATTTTAAAAGAATTAATTTTCGATTTTTGAGACAACCAAAATAACAACACCGCTTCTGCAGCCCAAAATAAGGTAATATGATTTCCTTCAAATTGAATTGGTATTGTAAGTGTAACAAAAGTAAGCGCTAAGCCAATTAAGAGATATATTGCGTTTTTATCTAATCCGAATTTTTTATATAAAACTGTGGCATAGCCTAAATTATAAACCGCTAATAACAATGTAAATAATCCAGTAAGATTAGAGTCTAAATCATTTAGTATTAACATTCCCGTTCCGAAAAATACAAACGTATTCGCAACCAAAATAAGATATTCTATAGCAGAGAAAACGCCTTTATTTTTAAGGTTGTTTAAAACAATGGTAATACTAAATATAAAATAAAAGATAGTTGCAAAAGTTAAAGCACCTGTATGTGAAAATGATGGTTCTCCTATTTTTAAGGCGCACCAGCTAGTAAATAATATGGTAGTAAAAATGTAGGCTAAAATGGTAGAAACTTTCCATTTTTTAAAATAAGAAATCCCTAATATACCAATGTTTAAAATGGCAATATAAGTGAACAATATAATGTAATTACCTTCACCAGTACTCACCATAAAAGGTGCCGCAAATCCACCAATTAATGATAAAACAGCTAGTTCTTGACGGTTGTAAGAAACAGAAACTAAACTACTAAAGGCAGTAATCACTGCCATTATACTAAAAGCAACGGTTTGACTAAATAGTTGGTATTCGTTAAACGCAATATAAATAGTAAAATAAAAGATACTAATTGCTCCGGCTACTAAAACCGAGCTAAAAGAGGCGTAATTTTTCTTTAGTTTATGAGCAATAGCCATAACAAGCGAACCGCATAAAATACCAATACCAACTCTTGCCGGTTCGTTTATCCAATCTTTATCAATCGCATATTTAACGAAGAAACTAATTCCCAATACTAAAATTAAGATTCCGAGTTTATTAATTAAGTTTTCACCTATAAATTTTTCTAAATCAGGGTTTTTCTCCTTGAATGATTTTAACCAAGATTTTTTTGGAACTGTTTTAACTTTTTGCTGTACAACTTGTTTTTGAGTTTTCGTTAGCGTTGGTTTTTGTGGAATACCAACAACTGGTTGTATTGTTTTTTCGATGCTTTTTTCAGGGACAATAGTAGTAGCTTTTACTACTTTAATAGGTTCATTCTTTACAGGTTCTTTGGCTACAACAACTGTTTCTTTTGTTTCGGAAGCTGTTCTTTTTGAAAGAATTTCATTTTGAAGAAAACGAAGTCTGGTTTTTAAATCTTCAATAGTTAGGTTTTGTTCTTTAAACTTGTTGTTTATATTTCTGTTAAGAAAATAGAAACATAAAATGAGTGTTATAAATAAAAAACCTTCCATAGAATCTCTTTTTGAATTTCAATATCAAATGTAAACTTTTAAAATGATAACGATTGTTGTAATAATTAAAATGAAAAAGTAACTTTAATACATAGAGCTTCTATTGGAAATTAATCATTAAAAATATTCAGTTTATAGTTTATTTGTTAGGTAGGAATTTTTGCAACTCTTCATAATCGCCTAAATATAATTGACGTAAAGCTTCTACATAGGGTCTTTGATTATAGTAGCCGTCATTAAAATCTTTTATAGCAGCATCTAGCAGCTTAGTCGCTTTTTCAATTTCACCTTGTTCTTTAAATATAAAGGCTTTGTAGTATTTTGCATCAGCGCTAAAACCGTACGAGTTTTTAATAACACGATCAAAGCAAAGTTGTGCTTCTGTATAGTTTTCTAACTCGAGATATGCGATACCTTTGTATAAAAAGGCAGTAACATCTACAGAGCTTTCACTAAAATCTTCAATTTCTTTATCGATATATTTATCAAAATAAAAAATAGCTTTTTTATAATCGTTTAGGCCTAAATAAGCAATTCCTCGCCAACAATCTACACTTAAACCTTGCGGAGCATCAATAAAATTAGGTGTTAAAATATCGCTCTTATCAAAATCTGCAATTGCTTTTTTGTAGTCTCTATAAAACCATAAATACAAGTATCCACGCCAAGGAATTCGGTTTACAGAATCTAGTTTTAAAGCCTTGTCATATTGCGGTTTCCATTTATTTGGCATTCCTCTTTTTAAATGCGCAACTGATAACTCATAGATAGCTTGTTCGTATGTAGGATCTATTTTTAAGGCTTCTACAATTCCGTTTTGAAAAGGTGTTGAACCTTGTGTAAAAAACACGGCTTTTTTATATCTTTTTTCAGCTAAAGTTCTTTTGCTTTCTTCATTTTTACAAGACAGAAAACTAATAATAAATATAAGGCTAAGGGATAATTTGAGTAACTTTTCCATTTTCTATTCTATAAGATATGTACATGTAATAATTTTGCGGTGTGTTATCATAAGAAATAACATTCCAATTTGCTGGTTTTGAGGTAAAGGTCAATAACTCATCTACCATTTTAGGATTTAGAGATTTTTCTTTTAAATCTAAATCCATTTCAATAATTTCAAACCAACCAGCATTTCCTTCACAGTTTACTAAAAACCGATAATTTAAATAACCAGATTCTGTATAATTATTTGTGTTAAACTGCGTGTTTACTGCATCTCTAAATTTCTTTTTAGAGCCTTTGTAAGCTTTTAAACTAGCACTGCTATAGGTGTGATAAATACCACCGTCATTACATAGTTGGTATTTATCGTTTAAAAGTGCTTTACTTTGGTCGATATAGCCAACATAATGTTTAAAAGGTTTGTTTTCGGTATCATATGCTTGGTTAATATAAAAGTAGCCGAAGAGAAGTAGCGAACCAATAAGAACTAAAATAGTAGTAATAACTATTAAAACAATTTTTAGAATTTTCTTTTTTTTCATGATTTAAAAGTAATAAAAAAATCCCGTTCTAAATTTAGAACGGGACTTATATATTTTCTGTCATTGCGAATGATAATGAAGCAATCTCTTAATTTATAAACAGATTACTTCGTCAGTTTTCCTCGTAATAACGTTTATTCTTTTAAATCTAATTTTATACTTAATTCTGATAATTGCGCATCGTTTAAAGCAGCCGGAGCATCAATCATTACATCACGACCAGAGTTGTTTTTAGGGAATGCAATAAAGTCACGAATTGTTTCTTGTCCGCCTAAAATAGCAACCAATCTATCTAACCCGAAAGCTAAACCACCGTGTGGTGGCGCACCATATTCAAAAGCATCCATTAAGAAACCAAATTGCTCTTTAGCTTCTGCTTCTGTAAAACCTAAATGCTTAAACATAATAGCTTGCGTTTCTTTGTCATGAATTCTGATAGAACCTCCACCGATTTCATTTCCGTTCAACACTAAATCGTAAGCATTTGCTTTTACATCGCCAGGATTGGTATCTAATAATTCTAACTGACCTGGTTTTGGTGACGTAAACGGGTGGTGCATTGCGTGGTAATTGCCAGTTTCTTCGTCTAATTCTAATAAAGGGAAATCAATTACCCATAACGGAGCAAATACCTTCGGATCTCTTAAACCTAAACGTTCTGCCATTTCCATACGTAAAGCAGATAATTGTGCACGTACTTTTGTAGTGTTACCTGATAAAATACAGATTAAATCACCAGCTTTAGCACCTGTTTTTTCTGCCCATTTAGCTAAATCTTCTTGGTCGTAAAATTTATCTACAGATGATTTAAAAGTACCATCTTCGTTACATTTAACATACACCATTCCTAAAGCACCAACTTGTGGACGACGTACCCAATCTATTAATTTATCTATTTCTTTTCTTGTATATTTTGCTCCCCCAGGAACTGCAATTCCTACAACTAGCTCAGCATCGTTAAATACTTTAAATTCTTTTTGTTGTGCAACATCGTTTAATTCTCCAAACTCCATTCCGAAACGGATATCTGGTTTGTCATTTCCATATAAACGCATGGCGTCATCAAACAACATTCTAGGGAACTTATCTACTTCAACGTTGTTAATTTCCTTTAGTAAGTGACGTGTTAGGCCTTCAAAAATATTTAAAATATCTTCTTGATCTACAAAAGCCATTTCACAGTCAATTTGTGTGAATTCTGGCTGACGATCGGCACGTAAATCTTCATCTCTAAAACACTTTACAATCTGAAAGTATTTATCCATTCCACCAACCATTAATAGTTGTTTGAATGTTTGAGGCGATTGTGGTAATGCGTAAAACTGACCTGCATTCATTCTTGAAGGCACTAAGAAATCACGTGCTCCTTCTGGAGTTGACTTGATTAAATAAGGCGTTTCTACTTCTATAAACTCTTGGTCAGATAAATATTTACGTACTTCCATTGATACTTTCGATCTAAAGATTAAACTATCTTTTACAGGGTTACGACGAATATCTAAATAACGATATTTCATTCTGATATCTTCACCACCATCCGTTTTATCTTCAATAGTAAAAGGCGGAGTTTTAGCTTCGTTTAATATCTCTAAACTAGTCACTAACAATTCAACCTCACCAGTAGGAATATTTTTATTTTTCGATTCTCGTTCGATAACAGTTCCGCTAACTTGAATAACAAATTCACGTCCTAAAGTTTTGGCTTTTTCCATTAAATCTTTAGAGGTACGCGCTTCGTCAAAAATTAACTGTGTAATTCCGTAACGATCACGTAAATCTACCCAAATCATAAAACCTTTATCACGAGATTTTTGTACCCAACCAGATAAGGTAACTTCAGTATTTATGTGTGAGGCTCTTAATTCGCCACAAGTTTGCGTTCTGTACATTTCTTGAATTTTAAAAGTGCAAAATTACGTAAATAAAAAGGAGGATTAAAAGTAGTTAGAATAAAAATGAACACTAAATGACTAGCTTTATAACTTTATAGTTAAATATGTTTCTCAACATAAAAAAATAGTACTTTTAAACTTCAAATAACCGCCATGTTTAAAAATATACTTTTAGTAACAGTACTTGTTGTAACTTTTGTTAGTTGTAAGAAGGAAAAAGAGATTCAAGTTTTAAATTCTTCAAATTATTTTGATCTTCTTAATAAAGAATTTACAGGCGATTTAGCTTTTGAAACCACTTCGTTTGTTGAAAAATATTGGAGAGTTGTAGGAAATACAGGTTTTAATAAGAGCGTGTACAGAATTGCTGATGAGCTTGAGAAATCAGGATTTGTAAAAGAAGATGTTGCTACGAATACTGACTTTTTAACCTACAGAATTGAAAAAAGACCACTTGAAAAACCAACATGGGAATCTGTTAATGCTGAGGTGAAAATAGTTGGTGAAGAAACTCCTTTGTTACAACATAGTACCAATAGAAACATGATTGCTTTAAATTCGTACAGTACGCCCAAGGAAGGTGTTACTACCGAAGTAGTTTATGTGAAAGATATACAGAAACTGAAAACTTTAAATATTAAAGGTAAAATTGTTTTTGCAGAAACAAGCCCTAGTAGAATATTTAAGCAAGCTATTGTAGAAGGCGGAGCGGCAGGATTGATTACTTATAGCAATCCGAAATATTTACAGCCTAAAAAAAATAAAACATCAATTCAGTTTAGAGCTATTCCTTTAAATGAAGATATAAAAGCATGGGCAATTGCAATGTCTTATGAAGCTAAAGAGAAATTGAAAGCGAAGTTATTAAAAGGGAAAGTTGTTTTAAATGTGAATATAGAAACGAACATTTATCCGTCAGAAGAATTAACAATTATTGCGGATGTAAAAGGAGCTAAATTACCTAAAGAGCGTTTGGTTTTTAGTGCTCACATACAAGAACCTGGTGCAAATGATAATGCAACAGGAGTAGGAGTGGCTTTAGAAATGGCAACTCTTACTGCGAAATTTATAAAAGAGAAGCGATTTTCACCAAACAGAACATTAACTTTTTTATGGGGTGATGAAATTATTTCTACAAACCGATATGTTAAAGAAGATAGCATTAGAGCTAAAGATATAAAGTGGGGAATTTCATTAGACATGGTTGGTGAAGACACCAAAAAAACTGGCGGTACTTTTTTAATTGAAAAAATGCCAGATCCAAGTGCTATTTGGACACGCGGAAAAGATAAACATACAGAATGGGGAGGTAGAAAAATGAAATTAAGTGAAATGAAACCTCATTATTTAAATGATTTTTTAATTGATAAATTTAAAGAGCAAGGTAAACGCGCAAATTGGGTAGTTAGTACAAATCCTTTTGAAGGAGGAAGTGATCATGTTCCGTTTTTAAAGGCAGATATTCCGAGTGTTTTATTTTGGCATTTTACAGATCAGTTTTACCATACTGATAATGACAGAATAGATAAAGTATCTAAAACTACTTTAAAAAATGTAGGTGTTACTTCGTTAACATCTGCTTTTACATTATTAAATGCTGATAAAAAAACCGCTAAATCAATTTTAATGAATATCGAAAAAGTGGCTATTTCTAGACTTAAAGAAGAGCAATATCAAAGTGAAATTTCCTTGAGTAAAGGAGATTCTTTAGAAACTCAAATAGCGATTATCTCTGCATGGAATAATTGGTATTCTAAAACGGCATTAACGACAATAGATATTGTAAAAGATAGTACAACTTTTAAAAAGGAAATTAAAAAATCTCAAAAATTAATTGATTCAATGTCTTTAAAGGTTATAAAAGAGCTGGGTAAAAAGAACTCACTTAAAACGTTAGAAAATTAGAACAATGACTATAAATAATTTTAAAAATAAATTAAGAAATACTCCAAAAGATATTAATTTTTCAGAAACGATTAGCGTTATTAAAGAGAACTATGTTTTTACCCCATCTGCATTTAAAAATGGAGATTTACAAAACAGTAGCGCAGAAAATTTAGGTTCGTGTAAAGTGTTTTCTTTTGCTTTAAAACAACAGTTAACCAAAGAAGAAACACTAGCTTCTTTTGCACAATATTACTTTATTGATGTTCTAGAGAATCCGAATGGTAGTGATCATCAAAATATTAGAAACTTTATGAATACTGGTTTTGAGGGATTGATTTTTGATAATGAAACCTTAGTGGAGAAAATTTAATTCATTAAATAAGCATAGCTCTAATTGTAATATTTGCTTGAGCTCTCTGGCTTTTTTATGAGAGAAGCGAGTGTTAAAACCTTGGCTATTCTGATTTCCTTACATAAAATTATAACAAGAAGTTGGGCGTTACCATAAATGGTCGCGCTTTTACTACTCGCTTTTTTTTCATTCTTCAAAAAAGAGCTCAAACAAACCGTTCAATCGCTAACGCAACAAATCATAAAAACATATTTTTGCAAGTATGCTACAAGTAAACAATATTTCGTTTTCTTATACTAAAGAAAAAACAACCCTTACAAACATTAATTTCTCTTTGCAAAAAGGAGAACATGTATGTATAATGGGAAAAAGTGGTTGCGGAAAATCAACTTTATTAAAAGTCATTTACGGCTTGTTAGATCTTGACAAAGGAGACATCTATTGGAATGATTTTCAAATCTTAGGACCTGCACATTATTTAGTTCCCGGTACCGATATTTTTAAATACGTTGCGCAAGATTTCGATTTAATGCCATATACTTCCGTAAGTGAAAACATTAAAAAATTTCTATCTCGTTTTTATCCCGAAGAAGCAAAGCAAAGAACAAATGAGTTATTAGAGGTAATAGAAATGACAGAGTTTGCCAATATAAAGATTAAAAACTTAAGCGGAGGGCAACAACAACGCGTGGCAATTGCTCGTGCCTTAGCTAAAGAACCTGAATTATTGTTACTAGATGAGCCTTTCGGACAAATAGATAATTTTAAAAAGAATTCGCTTAGTAGAAACTTATTTACCTACCTAAAGGACAAAAATATTGCTTGTATTATAGCCACTCACGATGGCAATGACGCGCTTTCGTTTGCTGATAAAATGATTGTTATTAAAGACCATCAAATAATTGCGAATGATATACCAGTGAACTTATATAAAAACCCTAAGTTAAAATATGTAGCCACTTTATTTGATGATGTAAATGAAGTTCTCGTCAATAATAAAAAAGTATTATTATATCCACATCAAATAAAAATTGTTGAAAAATCGGAATTTAAAGCTATAGTTCTGAAGACTTATTTTAAAGGTTATTGTTGGCTTATTGAAGCTGAATATAACCTGCAAACTATTTTTTTAAACCATTCAAAATCTATTGAAATAAAAAAAGCAGTTTCATTAGAATTTAATGAAACTGCTTAAACCAATAATAACTATCTCTTAATTAATTATTACTCAACTATTTTAATATGTTTTTAATTTGGCTAAAAAATACACTCTTATCTAAAAAAAGATAAAAGTGTATTGTAATACTTCTTTTTCTATGAAGGGATAGCAACCTTTCCTATATTAAAAACAAGTAAGTTTTATTTTACCCTACTTTATTTCTAAAAAATTTCTTTTATTTTTTGTTCAACCTTGTTAAATATAAAAATATCTCCTACTTTTTTACCTAGTAACATGGCTCCTATTGGTGAAGAAACCGAAATAGCAAAATAAGTTTTACCCTTAATTATAAGTTGTCCAGCGCTAATACTTATAAAAAAAAAAGCTTTATTTGTTTTAACTACACTACCTAAATGTGCAATTTCAGAAACTTTTTCAATATTAATTTTAGATAGCGTTTCTTTCATTTTTATGACTCCGCTAAGCTGTTGGCCCGCTTTTTCCATCTCTAACTGCAACATTGCTCTACCTGTTTCATGTTTATCTCCTACCGAACTTTTGGTTTCTGATTGTAATGCGTTTTGGTTAGATGAAATTATTTCTTCTACCGTTTGTAAGCGTTTATTTACAAACGCTTCACATTGTATAAAAAGTTGGTGTTTAATATTCATTTTTTAAGGTAAATGCATATGCTTCATAATTTCCATGATGAGAAATTGAACATGAATTAGTAAGTAATTTTTCTTTGTAAAAATACAAAGGAGCACCAACAACTGTTTTTCTTTTTTCTATCTCTTTAAATAAATATGATGTTTTCTTTTCAAGTGTTTTTCTGATCACATTATTTACTGTGTTTGGTAAACAAATAGCTGATGTAATTTTACCTCCATTCTTTACTTCATCAGCAATTGTATGAATATAAAAAGTGTTTAAAAAAATAGTTGTATAATATTTTATGCCTTCAAAAACAACAACACCTTCTTCTTTTGAAGTTAGTGTACATTGAAATTTTTTGGGAGCAAAAAAACGTTTTTTAACCTTTTGTGTATAACATTTATAGGCGGCTTCTTTCATGCTCCAAAACACCCAAACTTTTAAAAACGGATTTTCAGAGGCTAAAATTTCACCTTGCTCTTTTTGGGTAAATTGCTTCTCTAAAAAACCTTTTCGTTGCCAGTTACTTTGAATTTTAGCTAAGCCTAAATCAACAATATCATTGCCAATATTATGCATTCATTTTTGTTTGAATAATTACAACGGTTTCTTTTACAGAAAGCATTTTTTCCATAGAATCGTTATCTATTTCAATATTAAACTCATCTTCTACATCTAAAATAATATCTACCAAATTTGCCGAATTTATTTCTAAATCCTTAATAAAATCGGTGTTTTCATTAATATTCTTAAAGCCTTTTTCATTTTGAACATAAGGCTTTACAATCGTTGTTAACTTTACTATAATTTCTTCTTTTTTCATTTTATTTTGAATATTTTTTAAAGATAGCACAAGCGTTTACATCACCAAAACCAAAACTTGCTTTTGCGAGTATATTTATATCTTTATATATAATTTTTGTTGGTATTTTTTCTTTAGAAATAAGTGTTGAAATTTCTGGATGCACATCTTCGCAATTAATATTAGGAAACACAAATTGTTCCTTAATTTGCAAAACAGCTGCTACAATTTCTATTGCACCAGAAGCCGCTAAACAATGACCAACCATCGACTTTAAAGAATTTATGTAAGGAAACTCAGTTCCTTTTCTTTGTAAAGCTTTGCTCCAGTTTTCTATTTCTAAACTATCTTTTGATGTTGCTGTTAAATGGCCGTTTATAACATCAATTTTATCAGATGTTATATTCGACTCTAACAAAGCATCCGTAATACATTTCTGAACAGCTTCGGCATTTGGGGCTGTTAAAGTTCCGCCATTTCGTTGTCCGCCAGAATTTATATTTCCGCCTAAAACTTCTGCATAAATGGTTGCATTTCTCGCTAAAGCACTTTCTAAAGATTCTAAAACCAAGGCTCCTGCTCCACTTCCTGGCACAAAACCTGCTGCAGTTTCACTCATTGGTCTCGAACCTTTTTCTGGCGTTTCATTATGCTTGTAAGACATTACTCGCATTGCATCAAATCCGCCCCAAGTATACAAACTACTATCACTTGAACTACCAACCAACATTCGTTTTGCTTTTCCGTTTTTAATGCGCTCAAAACCCAATAACAAAGCCTCTGTGCCTGTTGTACACGCAGACGAATTTGTAGTAACCTGATTTCCTAAACCAAGAATTCCGCCTAAATATGCAGAAATTCCACTTGCCATTGTTTGTACCACAGAAGTACTTCCTAATCTCCTTACTTTCTGATCATCAATTTTATAGATTGCTTCTCTAAATTTTTCAATTCCCGATGTTCCTGTTCCGAAAATTAAACCCGAATCATAATCTAAATTTGAGTTTTCATCCACAGAAAAACCAGCATCTTTCCAAGCATCAATTCCTGCCATACATCCATATAAAATAGAAGTACTATTAAAGCCGCGTAATTGCAAAGCTGTTAAATATGTTGCTTTTTTTTCTTCAGAAACTGTAGGAATTCCACCAATACAACAAGAAAAACCTTTGTCTTTTAAATGTTGATGAAATGTAATTCCAGATTTTCCCTTTTTTATTGCGCTCGAGAATTCTTGCAAACCAACTCCATTGGGTGCAACAACTCCTAAACCTGTAATTACAACTCTGTTTTTCATGTTATTCTGCGATTATCATTCCCGAAATAGTTCCTCTACAAACCAATTCTTTTTTCTCATTTATCATTTTTACAGCACATTTTAGTTTGTTGAATCTAAAGTATTGTTTATCGGAAATTACGGTTACTTTTTCGTTTGGTAACACTGGTAAATAAAAATCGACTTGATTAGAAGTTAATGCTATTTGTGGATTTTTATCTGTTGTTAAAATTTCATTTTTCAATAAATAAATACCTAAACAAACAACACCAATTTGTGCCATTGTTTCCGTTAAAATAACACCAGGCGTAATTGGATTATTTTTAAAATGTCCTTCGTAAAAAAACTCGTCTTCTTTAAATCTATAATTTCCAGTAACTCCGTTTTCTGAAACCTCTGTAAGTAAATCAACAAACAAAAAGGGTTCTCGGTATGGTAGGTTTTTTATGATTTCTGTAGGATTCATTTTATATCATATTTAATTTACTTACTAGGTTTTTAGTTTTGATAGAACCTTTAGAGTATCTATTCTCTATGATTTTTTCAGCTACTAATTTCAAGTAAAAATTGGTTAATTCATTAAATTTTTCAATGCAATTAAATATGTTATACTGTTTAAACTCATTCACTTCATTAATAACAGTTAAATAATTGAAATCCTTTACAGAACCTCTATCAAGTTTATAAGATTCTAATGAGTTTCCATTATTTTTAAAATCTATTGGATGAGCCGAAACTATATGTCTCAAAAATATAATATCAAGTTTTTCAAAGTCTTTATATAACTTTTTTTCATTTTTTAACTTTACGATTTTAGCAATAGTTTTTATCGATTTGTATTGAATATATACTGCTGAAAAGACTCCATAAATCATTAAATATGCTTCACCATTATCCTTAACCTGAATATTTTTACTTTCTAAAAATTTATTAATTGCAAATTGCGAATCTCCAATAACATCTAAAGACGAAGTTAAAAACTTCCAAGAATTGTCATTTTCAAATTTGAATAATTCTTTCACTTTCGTTAAAAATGTTTTATTTTCCTTTTCTAACTTATCCCAATCAATACAAGTTTTTCCATTATTGATTACATCCCTAATAAATACTTCTATTTCTCGAGTTTTAATTTGTTTCATTTTATTTCTTGGGGTTTATTGACAGGAAATTACCATTCTAACAATATTCTTTGTGCAGAAAAACCCGGACCAAAACTTAACATTAAGCCTCTTTCTCCTTTTGCTGGGTTTCTATCCATAAAACGCTCCAAAACATACAAAACTGTTGCGCTAGACATGTTGCCATACAAACGTAAAACCTCTTTAGTATCGTCTATATTTTTACCTAAAACACCAAATAAATCTTCTACTGTTTGTACGATTTTTTTTCCTCCAGGATGAAAAATCAAATGATTTACATCTTCAATTGTTAAATTATTTCTTTCTAAAAACGGATGAATTATTGCAGGAAAATGATCTGAAATTTTCTTTGGAACCTCCTTGTCTAAAATCATTTGTAAGCCTGTATTTACCAAATTAAAACCCATCATTTGGGTAGCGTCATAAAAATGATACATCGCTTCGTCTACAATTTTTGGACCTTTATCTTCATCATAAGAAGACAAAATAACTGCCGAAGCTCCATCACCAAAAATAGCCGCACTTACAATATTCGTCATCGAATAATCGTCTAACTGAAAAGTTGCTGTAGGTGCTTCAACAGCAATTACAACAGCTCTTTTATTAGGATTTGCCTTTAAAAAATTCTTAGCATATATAATTCCAGATACTCCTGCTGCACAACCCATTTCTGTAACTGGCAAACGCACAATATCTTGTTTCATTTGCAAAGAATTAATCAAATATGCATCCATAGACGGAATCATAATTCCTGTACAACTTACCGTAATTATGTAATCGATATCGGTTGCTTGTAAATTTGCTTTTTGTAATGATTTTTTAAGTGATTGCTCGGCTAGTTTTACTACTTCTCTTGCGTAAATAGCATTTTTTTCTTCGAAAGAAGTTGCTATAAAAACCTCTTCGGGGTTCATGATTGAATACCGTTTATCTACTGCTGCTCCTTCGAAAAGTTTAATTACTTTTCGCTGAAAACGTGTATCCTGATCTTGCATCCACGTTTTTACAAACGGAATAATATCTTTTGTTTCTCTATAATATTGTGGCAATTGTTTTGCTACAGATGTTATTTTTACTGCCATTTATTTTTGTATTATCCATTGAAAACGGAATGCCCATTTCCAAGAAATTTGTGGTTTTCCATTTATTTTTTCTGAGATTCTAATCAAATCTTTTCGTTTGAACCCCCTTAAAACAGAAATTAATCCATCGTTGATTATCATTTTATTTTTGATAAAAATTGATAATAATAAAAACAAATAATAAGCCAATTTATGACGATGTAAATCGTTTACAATTATTGCTTTTTTAGTATGTTTTAAAGTGTCTGATAAGAAAGAAATCAATTGCGGTTCTTTAAAATGATGCAAAAACAACGTTGCTAAAACAATATCGAATTCTCTGTTTTTAAAATCATCAGAAAAAATATCTTCAGTTTTAAAAACCAACTCTGGATATTCTGTTGACAATTCATTCGCATATGCTATTGCGGTAGCATTTGCATCTACACCAATCAATTTCATTTTATAGCCATTTTTTCTTCCGAATTTGGCTACATCACGTAAAATATCTCCATGTCCACAACCAATATCAGCGATAACGATTTCTATATTTTTAGGATGCTTTTTTAATACTTTTTTTAATGCATTAACCGTTACCAAGTTTCCGCCTAACCAACGATTTATATTTTCTAATTTATCTAAAACATCGCGCAATAAATCGCCACCAATAGAAAAATCATCCATCATTTCTTCTTGATCTGTTCTGTATTTTGTGCTGATGAAAAAACTCATTCTATTTTTATTGGTTTACCATGTGTTTGCTTAATTATAATTGGTAATAAAAAAGGTAATTTCTTTAACGTTTTAAGTAAAATTTCTGCAACCTTATCTTTTCTAAATAACCACGCAATAAAATGACCCGTTTTTAAGCGCATTTTAAAGTTTTTATTCCATTCTCTAATGTATTGTTTTTCAAGATCATTTCTTGACGAAAGTTTACCATTTAAGTAATTTAGAGTGAGTTTAGATGCAATTTGTGCACTCTGAATTGCCATACTCATACCATTACCGCATAAAGGGTGAATCATTCCCGCAGAATCGCCACACATAATAAGGTGATTTTCTATTGGTTTTTTGGTTTCAAATGAAACCTGACTAATCGTTAATGGTTTTTCAAAAATTGGTGTTGTTGCTTTAAAGATCTCTTTTAAATATTGATTTTTAAAAACAACTTGTTCTTGAAAATCTTCTATACTTTTATATTTTTTAAAAGATGAAAAACTAGTGATATAACACAAATTAATTATATCATTTTCTACTTTAGAAACGCCACAGTAACCACCTTTAAAATTATGAAGCGCTACTAAATTTTCTTCACAGTTTCCTTTTACGTGAATTTTAACGCCTAAATAAGGTGATTTTTTCTGAATAAAATCACGTTCCATTTTTACATCTAATAAAGAACGTTTTCCGAAAGCACCAATAGCAATTTTTGAGGTAAGCGTTTTATTTTCTTTTGTTGCTACATGAAAAATATCTTCAGAAAAATTGACACTTAATACTTGGTCTTGTAAAATTATAACACCGTTTTCTTTGGCTTTTTCTGATAAAATAAAATCGAATTGATAACGTGAAATTCCGAATCCTCCTAAAGGTAATTTAGCCGAAATAACTCTATTATTTATAGTTGATAGCTTAAAATTTGTAATATTAACAGCACCAAAATCAAACGGATTTATACCTAAAAACTCTAAATACGGCAAAACTTCGTTAGAAATATATTCGCCACAAACTTTATGTTTTAGATACTTATTTTTTTCAATCAATAAAACTTTTTTACCAAATTTAGATAAATGTATTGCGTTGCATAAACCCGCTAAACCTCCGCCAATAATAATTACATCTGCAGTTACGTTACTTTTTTTGTGATTAAAATGGTTGTTGGTTTTTTTCATTTATTCTATTAATTCTGCTAATTCTTTTCCTACCAAACTACCAATAGCAATTCCCATACCGCCTAAACGAACTCCGCAAAAAACATTATTTGATAGCTGTTTTACAATTGCTTTTTTCTGATTTCCAACGCCCATAATTCCGCTCCATCGATGTTCAATTTCGAAATTAGTATTGGGTAAGATGGTTGTTTTTAAAATTTCTTCTAATTGATTCTGAATAAGAGCTGTTTCTCCAAATTCAGCAGTTTCTTCCGTTTTAAAATCGAGATTTCTTCCACCACCAAACAAAATTCTATCATCAATATTTCTGAAATAGTAATACCCTTTATCTAAATGAAAAGTTCCTTTAATATGTAGGTTTTTTATAGGTTTTGTAATTAAAACTTGTGCTCTTGCAGGTTGTACATTTTCATTGAATAATTGATTTGCAAATCCGTTTGTGGCAATCAATAACTTATTGGTGGAAAAGCTAATTTGATTGGTTTGTATAGCTACTTTATTCCCATTTTCCTCAAAACTTTTAACGGTAATATTATTTAAAATTTTTATATCACTTTGCTGAATTACTTGAAGTAACTGCGCTACCATTTTACCGGTATCAATTTGCCCTTCAAACTGATTGGTTATATAATTTTCATGAACATTCTTAAACTCAAAAAAATTGTTATCAACCTTAAAAACATCCGAAGAAAAAAGTGGTTTTAATAATTGGTTAATTTTATTTTTTTCAGCCAAGCACTCTTCATAAAAATCGGAATCATTAAATAACTCATAACCTTTATTTTGCTGAAAATCGATCGCGGCATCACCCAAAGTTTTTCGTAATAATTGTAAACCTTTCCATCGTTTTTTTACCAAATTAAAAACCTCTTCTTCACTGTGTGTTTTTAAATCATCAATCAATTCCGATAAACTACCAAAACACGCAAAACCGGCATTTTTAGTACTTGCTCCTTGTGGCAACATGCCTTTTTCTAAAATTATTATTTTAGCATTCGGATGTGCTTTTTTTAATGTCAATGCACAATTTAAACCTACAATTCCGCTACCAACAATGGTAAAATCTACATTTGTAAACCATTCTTTTAACTCCCAATAACTGTAATTCAACATCTTAATATTTATATATATTTGTACCTTGGCACACTACTTGAATATTTAAATTTAAACAATAAAAAGTAATATTATGAAGTTATTCGGAATCTTAATTTTGGCACTAAGCTTTACACAGTGTGCAAGCATGAAACTAGAATCAAATCCTCCTTTTACGGTTAACACCGCATCTTACGCTCATATTACTGGTGGTTTACCAGGCAACAACACGCTTAATTTAATGATTGAGTTTACAGCAAATAAAACTATCGATTTTCAAAAAGTATACTTTCAAGATAGAATTGTAAGTGCTGTAATTGAACAAAAACAAGATAAAAATTACATTGCTGCTCGTTATAAAACCTCAACAGGTGAAGATAAAAAAGACTTAGTTTTAAATGTTGATCCTGAAAAAGAATATGGAAATACCGCAAAAACTAAAGAGGAGATTCCTTTTAAACTAAAAGAAAATGAAGCCGTAGTTAGCTACAAAATCGGTGATAAAATTCATTATTATAAAATCGAAAATATTAAAAAAGAGAAAAGGGTTTTTATGCCCTCAGCAAAACCTCAAAACTAACAAAAAACACCTCAAATGAGGTGTTTTTTGTTTTTGGCACGTAATTTGAAAACTACATAAGTATAATATTAAAACATACGCTTATGAAACGTCTAAAATTACTCTTCCTATTTATTGCCACAGGTGTAACGTTAACATCTTGTACAGTACAGGATACTGATTTTTCGTTAAACGAATATGTATCTAGTTACGATTTATGGTATATCGATTATCATAGAACAACTGGTACAGGCGATGTTCCTTTTTTATCAAAAGCCTTTACAGTTTCTTTTTTAAACGGAACTATGTATGCAAATAATAATATTGCTGACATTGGTAAAACCGGAAATGGGCTTGGAATTGCTGTTGGAAATTATGGCACTTACAGAACCATTTTAGAAACCGATCACGATCTTGATGGACGTTATAATTTTGATGTCGTTCAACTTTCAGAAGATGAAATTAGAATTGATGATTTATCGCAAAACGTAAGTTATTATTTAATTGGTTATCAAAGAAATAATTTTAATTACGATAAGTTGTTTTATGAAAACATAGAATACTTTTTGCAAGAATATGTAGCATGGGAAAGAACTGCTTCTTCTGGTGGTGTATCAAATACATTTGATGATGAACATTTCTTACAGTTTACGCCAGAAAACGACGTAACTTTCTACGCATCTCACGATTCATTTGGCACGAATATTGATTATATAAAATGGGACTATGTAGGTGGTTATAAAGTAGCCAATATAGCAGGTTATAGCGACTTAAAACTTTTAACACTTAATTATGATGGTGGCGATACTGAAAGGTTTGAATTAAGCGTTATAAATGATGAAAGGATACAATTATTTCACCTAAGTTCTAAAACAACGTACACTTTTTCTGGTAGAGGATTTGTACAGTATTTAAAAAATGAAAAAACAATAAAACCAACTGTAAGGAATAGCGGTAGAAAACGTACTAAAGTACAACGTGAAACAGTTGATAGAAAATATTTAAAATAAAGTTTGGTTAGTTGATTTTTGGTTGGGGTAGTAGCCAACTAAAAGAAACCGCTCTAGAGGTAGAGCGGTTTTTCTTTGTTTAAAATATTCGTTTTACCTAAAATATTTTACCTTTATAAAAAACAAAAACATGCAACAAACCGCTTTAATTACAGGAGCAACTTCTGGTATTGGTAAAGCAACCGCTATACTATTTGCTAAAAACAACATAAACCTCATTATTTGTGGAAGACGTGCTGAGAAACTTAAAGAACTTCAACACCAATTATCAACCTTCACAAAAGTACATACGCTACAATTTGATGTTCGTTATAAAGACGAAGTACAAAAAGCCATTGGTAGTTTACCTGATGAATTTAAACATATTGATGTTTTAATTAACAATGCAGGTAATGCACACGGGTTAAGTAGTATTCAGGAAGGAAGTATTGATGATTGGGATGCCATGATTGATGGAAACGTAAAAGGTTTATTATATGTTTCGAAAGCTATAATTCCGCAAATGGTAGATAGAAATAACGGTTTTATCCTTAATATTGGTTCTATTGCTAGTAAAGAAGTGTATCCGAACGGAAATGTATATTGTGCTTCAAAATCTGCCGTAGATGCTTTAAATAAAGGAATGCGTATTGATTTAAACAAACACAATGTTCGTGTTTCGGCAATTCATCCTGGTTTGGTAGAAACTGAATTTTCAGACGTGCGTTTTAAAGGAGATCTCGATAGAGCAAAAACGGTATATCAAGGCTATAAAGCTTTACAGCCCGAAGATATTGCCGATATTATTTACTTTGTTATTAGCAGACCTTACCATGTAAATATTGAAGATTTAGTGGTATATCCTACCGCACAAGCAACCGCATCAATTATAAATAAAAATGTATAAGCTGTGATTAACAAACGTCTTTTAATTAAAAACTTACTTTCTCATAACGACGAGAATAGTTTTTTTGATAAAAAGCAAAAATTATCGCTACATCATAAAGAAGGTAAAGCTAAGTTTATAAAACATATTTGTGCGCTTTCAAACTCTAACCCTAATAATAATTCTTATATAGTTATTGGGGTTGAAGATGAAGAAAATAAAATTTTGGGAGTCGATTTTTACGATGATAGTAAAATTCAGAATTTAATAAACGCTTACTTAAACAATCCTCCAAAAATAGAATATGAAAATGTTCCTTTTCCACGTTTGCCACGTCATAAAGTAATAGGTTTAGTAACTATTTATCCTAATAATAAAATTACATCACTTTTAAAAAATATCTGGAAATACCGTAGAAACACTATTTTTTTTCGCAGAGGAAGTAACTCAATGCCTTCTGAAGGTAATTTTACCTTAAATGATGCAAATGCTACTATTGTTGCAGCTATCGAAAAAAATGCAAGTAATAATATAAAACTAACGCTCGATGGAGTTTTCGATTTTATTAACAATCATAAACCTACATACAATCCGCAATACAAAGTATTTAACGAACAATTTGTGGTGTGTTGGGCTGGTAAAAAAAAGGTGATTAATAATGAAGAATTTTATACTCGGGTTGATATTGAATTAATAAACGAGCAGGTTCGTTTATTTTTTTCTGCCCTAGATGATGTTCAAATTAGCCATAACGAAAAATCGTTTATTATTACCGAATATATTGTTTTAGGTATTGATAAAAGGAAAAAACATTATCCGTTAGAAAAAACAATTATTCATTTTAAAGAGAACGGAAAGCATGATATTGCCACCCAATTTTTATTTGAAGCTCCTCAATACGATAAAACTATTTTACATGATATTTATAACAATAACAATGCTATTGTTACCAAAATTGAGAGTAATAAACACCTTTCGATAACTGAATCTGAAAACGTTTACAAACTACCTACCTCCTATTTAATATGCTATTTAAACGGATTTTTAGACGCACCTCAACAGCTAAAAAAAATAAAAAATTATATAAAAAACTTAGAAGATAAAACTACTTATATAAAATACAAAGAAGCAATGCGGGTATTACGAAAAGTACGCTATAATTAAAACCTTGTACGAATAGTTTTTAAACTAGTTTCAATGGTTTTTGTTGAAGTTTCTGAAACTCCATACATCGTAGCATATCGTTTCCATTGATTGGTAATCTCTTTAATTTCATCTATAATTGTCTTTGCTTTTTTTATTGACAATGCACTTGCCAACTCTAATAATTCTTTCTTTCCTGGGTCTACATAATTTCTAGCACATGAGGTACTATGATATCCTTGTGATGAAGATGAAAAAGTTAAATCGTAAGCAGGCGCTAATGACCATTCTCCTTCAGGATTCATTAAAAAAGCAAAATTTTTAGAATGATCGTCTCGGTTATGTACTAAAATATTAAAAACAGCCCTACGGAACATTTGTTCAGCAACTTGTGCGTTATTTGTTAGCTTCTTTGCTTGGTAAATTAAATTTCCATAATCAAGGGTACTGTGCTCGTAATCATCATGAAAAAGTCCTGCAGCTGATAACATATGCAGCTTATCATTCCCTACACGGTCAAATCGTTTGGTTCCGAAATAACTATTTCCTGTATCACTATTAAACACTCTACATTCAGACATTTCAATTCCTGAAGCTAAAGCCATCTTATAATAAGCTAGCTCTATATTGGCAATATCTTTCGAATCTACATCCGCAGCAAATTTAATAATCCAATGCTCATATTCTTCCGGAAGATTGGCGACACCACTAATTAGTGAATCTGTCTTCGGATTATATCCTGCATAAATTTTTGGTCGTGCTCCACCAGGGCTACCTCCTCTTCCGAACATATCATCAATTACAGTGCTACTCTCTCCACTGAGGACTTCAGAAATATTATTATTTAGTTTATCTAGATTAATTTCTATAGCCTCGTGCTCTAATGCTACACTCGGTCTGTATTGTAGTGCACCCATACTGTTCTTCCCTGCAAATGTTAAATGATCTAACATATTAAGAGATTCAATAGCAATTCGATCAGTGCTAAGGCGTTTCTTTATTAACAAATATCCCCAAGCGTCTGGTAAAGAATCAGCAAACACGCCAAAAAGACCATTAAATGGTTTTTCTTTGGTTGTTTGAGGAATATCATCAAACGTTAATTGATTTGGAGACAGGTTTGTTCCTGTTTCTAAATAAGTATCGCTATATTTAAATAATATATCTCTACCATCTAAAACAAGTTGACCTATAAGTTCTTCTTCTTTAGAAAACTGTATATATACATCGAGTTTAGTTGTTGCCATAATTAATAATTAAACAACTCTTTTTTCCGTTTCATATCACTTGGCAGTAATATTGATTCAAAATCTGTTAAACGTTTAAGAGCTTCACAAATTTTTAAAAGTGATTCTAGAGAAATGACACCTGTTGATTCAAATTTTCGAACACTAGCGTAAGATACTCCTGATCTTTCTGATAATTCCTTCTGAGACATTTTTTCTTGTTTCCTTAAAACTCTGGTTCTTTTTGATAAAAGAATCATTATTTCCTTAGGCGATTTTTCATCTCCATATCCCCACATATCGTACTCTTAGTTTAGAATACTAATATAATAATTATACTTTAAAAATTGCTACTATAATACCTTTTTTTAATGATACATGGCTAAAATTACTACTATGGTAGCAATTAATTTATTTTTCTATAACCGTTTGTGCAAAATAATTTCGCTTTATTACTATTTACTCATTTCAAAAATTAGTTCTCCTCCGTTTATAATATCAGCATGAGAAAGTACATTATCTGTTATTTTCTTACCGTTTATTGTTATACTTTTTACAAATACGTTTTCTTTACTTTGATTTTGAGCCGTAATTTTTAAGGTTTTTCCATTTTCTAAATAAATAGTAGCTGCTTTAATATTCGGACTTCCTAGTGCATAATTTGGCGATCCTGGCGTTACAGGATAAAACCCTAAACTACTAAATATATACCAAGCACTCATTTGACCTGCATCGTCATTACCACACAAACCATCAACAGTATCTCCGTACATGGTATCCATAATCATACGGACTCTTTGCTGTGTTTTTTTAGGGTGTCCGGTCCAATTATATAAATACGGAATGTGATGTCCAGGCTCGTTACCATGCACATAATTCCCTATAATTCCGTCGCGAGTAATATCTTCATGGTTTGCTATGTATTTATCAGCTATTTCTGTGGTAAATAATTCATCTAGTTGCTTACTAAATTTTTCTTTACCTCCCATCATTTCAATCATTTCATCAATGTTCTGAGGAACATATAATCCATAATTCCATGCATTTCCTTCAATAAAACCTTGCCCGTGCGTATCCATTGGGTCAAAGTGTTTTCTAAAAGTACCATCAGATAATTTAGGACGCATAAATCCAATTGTTGGATCATAAACGTTTTTATAATAGGTTGATCTTGTTAAATACTCTTTTTCTACATCAGCTTTTCCAACTTTTTTTGCAATTTGAGCAATACACCAATCGTTGTAAGCATATTCTAATGTTTTTGATACTGATGAATGGCTTTTGTCTTCTGGAACATATTTATAATCAATATAATCTCCAATACCATCAAAATAACGAACAGTGGCTGTGTTTGTTGATGCTTTAAGTGCGTGATTCACATCAAAATCTCCCACATTTTTTGCTAACGCATCTGCAATAACTGAAGTAGCATGATACCCAATCATACACCAATTTTCATTAGCATAATGACTCCAAATTGGTAACATATTATGTACACTTTGATCGTGATGTGCTAACATCGATTTTATCATATCGTTGTTTCGCTTTGGTTGTGTTATGTTGTATAATGGGTGTAATGCACGATAAGTATCCCAAAGAGAAAATATGGTGTAATTGGTAAAACCATCAGAGGTATGTATATTTTGATCTAGTCCTCGGTATTTCCCATCAACATCTTCATACAAAATAGGTGATAAATTAGTGTGATATAAAGCGGTATAAAAAGTAGTTTTCTCTTTTTCAGAAATTGTTTCTACATCAATTTTTCCCAATTCTTTATTCCATTTATCTTTAGTTTCTTGTTTTGTTTTATCAAAATTCCAATGCGGAATTTCTTGTTTTAAATTATTTAAAGCTCCGTTAGTACTTACTGGTGATAAGGCAAATTTTACATTTATTTTTTCACCTTCTTCTGTATCAAAATTAAAATAAGCTCTTATATCTTTTCCTGCCATTTCAGGAAAATTTTCATTTTGTTTAAAACGTCTGTAAAATCCATCATACGTTTCTTTATTGTATTTTTTATGACCATAACTTTTAAATGGTTTAGAAAATTTCATCGCAAAAAACACTTTTTTTGTTCTTGCCCATCCTTTTGTTTGTCTATAACCTGTTATTAAACTATCATTTTCAACACGAATAAATGTCCATACATTTTTATTATCATGATGATAGATATTGTACACTAAATCTAAAATAATATGTGCATCGTTAGATTTTGGAAATGTGTATTGATGAAAACCTACACGCTCACTAGCTGTTAATTCGGCTTTTATATTGTAACTATCTAAGTTTACTTTGTAATAACCAGGAGACGCTTTTTCGGTATCATGTGAAAACGTTGAATAAAATCCTTTAGTACCTTCTTTTGTTTTTAACGGATCTAATGTTAGTTTTCCTGTAGTTGGCATTACTAAAAAATCCCCTAAATCAGCATGCCCTGTTCCGCTAAAATTAGTGTGAGCAAAACCTATAATTGTTGAGTCTTTATGTTGATAACCCGCACAATATTCATATGTTGTACTGTTGTAGCTACCATTTTCATTAAACATAACCTCAAAATTAGTTTGAGGACTTAACTGTACCATTCCAAAAGGAGCAGTTGCTCCAGGAAAAACATGTCCCATTTTACTAGTTCCAATTAAAGGATTTACATTTTTTGTAAAATCTTTTTTATGCCTTTGATCTACGACACTTTCTTTTAACTCTTGTTTACAGTTTACCACAAATAAACACAAACTAAAGATCACTAAAAATGATAAATATTTTTTCATATTATTAACTAAAACAGGTTTAAAGTGCTAATAAAGCAAAATGAAAACAAATAAACACCTTAAAAATGCTATAAAACCAAATAAATATAAATAAAAACAATTTAACTAAAAGTGTTTAAATTTAAACACGTTGTTTAAAAAGATCCTTTTATAAACGTTAAAACTGTTTTAATAAATCAGCTAAAAAGTACTGCCTTAAAAAGTATCTTTGTGTTTTATTTATTATATATGTCTATAAACACACTTTTAGTAACACCTCCTTTTACACAATTAAATACTGCGTATCCTGCTACCGCATACATTAAAGGTTTTTTAGAGTCTAAAGATGTAAAAGCAACGCAAATGGATTTAAGTATCGAGCTGTTTACTGCGGTGTTTACCAAAGAATTTATAGAGGCTATTTTTAAGCAAGCAGAAATGCTTGGTAATAGTGATTTTCCTTTAGTTGATAAACAAAAAGAAGAATACATAAATAAAGTAGATTCTGTTATGGATTATTTGCGCGTACAAGAAGTTACAGCAGCGTATCAGATGGTACATAAAGATTTTTTACCACACGGACATAGGCGTGTTAAACTAAATAAAGATTTAACTACCGAATTCGGAAAACTAGGAATTTTAGACAAAGCCAAACACATTGCAACACTCTTTGTAGAAGAATTAGGCGATTATATAAACGCCAATGTCGATGAGTTTTTCTCTTTTACACGCTATGCAGAACAACTAGGAAGATCTGCCTCTAGTTTCGATACTATTAACGAGTTTTTACAATATGAAACTACCTTAATAGAAGATGAAATGTTGTATTTATTAGAAGAAAAACTGCAACAAGATAATTATGATTTAGTTTGTTTTACAGTGCCTTTTCCTGGTAATTTATTTTCTGCTTTACGTTGTGCACAATTTATAAAACAAAAATATCCTACCATTAAAATAGGTATGGGTGGCGGTTATTGTAACACTGAGTTAAGACGTTTGTCTGACCCAAGAATTTTTGATTTTATAGATTTTATTACTTTAGATGATGGTGAGGGTCCGTTATTAAAAATCACAGAGTTTTTAGATGGTAAAATAAAAGAAGATGGTTTAGAAAGAACTTTTATCTGTAAAAACAATAAAGTTATTTACGCTGATAAAATACCAAACACCATATTTCATCATAAAAATTTACCTGCGCCTAGTTATCTAGGCCTTCCAACAAATAAGTATTTATCGTTTTTAGATGTCATGAATCCGATGCACAGAATGTGGTCTGATGGAAAGTGGAATAAATTAACCATTTCTCACGGATGTTATTGGAAACAGTGTTCTTTTTGTGATGTTACATTAGATTATATAGGGAATTATCAAAATACAACTGCTGATGATTTAGTGAGTAAAATTGAAAAAATAATCTCTGAAACAGGTATTACAGGTTTTCATTTTGTTGATGAAGCTGCGCCGCCAAAAATGCTAAGAGCATTGGCAAATAAACTACTAGAAAGAAAAGTTTATATTACTTGGTGGACCAACATTCGATTCGAAAAAACATTTACGCCAGAATTGTGTGCTTTACTTTCTAAATCGGGATGTATTGCCGTTACCGGTGGTTTAGAAGTTGCTTCGGATAGGTTATTAGCTAAAATGAAAAAAGGGGTAGATATTGGACAAGTTGCTAGAGTAACCAAAGCTTTTTCTGATGAAAATATTATGGTGCATGCTTATTTAATGTTCGGTTTTCCTACAGAAACAGCACAAGAAACCATTGATTCTTTAGAAGTTGTGCGTCAGTTATTTCAAAACAATTGTATTCAATCTGCTTTTTGGCACATGTTTGCTTGTACAAGTCATAGCCCCGTTGGTAAAAATCCGGATGAATTTAAAATTAACATTACTGGGCCAGAATTTAAAGGTTTTGCTGAAAATGATTTGTATCACGAAGACCCCACAGGTGCAGAACATCACTTATATAGTCAAGGCTTAAATACGGCTTTAAACAATTATTTAAATTATAAAGGATTTGATTTTCCTTTACATAAATACTTCGATTTTAAAACACCAAAAACAACTCAACATAGTGGTTTAATAAAAGAGTTCTTAAAAGCATAAATCGTTTCTGTATATTTTGTTCAAAAAGCCCTTACAAACTGATAAACAAAAATTATTTTATTTATAAGATTTTAATTGATTTTTAAAAAAATTATGCTTTTTGAAACCCTATTAAAAAAAAATCGTTTTTAATAATAGAACGAAACACAATAAATGTCTGAAGAGATTAATCTATTAATTAAACATTGTAAAAAGGGAAATCCAAAAGCTCAAATGCAGGTATATACTTTGTATTCTGAAGCCATGTTTTTCATTGCTTTTAGATATCTAAAAAATGAAGAAGAGGCTAAAGATACTATGCAAGAAAGTTTTTTAAAGGCTTTTTCAAAATTAGACTCGTATACAGAAAAAACAACTTTTGGAGCATGGTTAAAACGCATTGTAATCAATCATTGTATAGATGAGTTAAAAAAGAAACGATTAGAGACGATTTCTATAGAGAGTTATCCTTTAGAAATTATTGATGATGATAATTGGGACTTTGAAGTTGAAATCACAGAGAATATGATTTTATCGACCATAGAAAAGTTGAATCAAAAACATCAATTCGTTGTCAAATTATATTTAATTGAAGGATATGATCATTCTGAAATCTCAGAAATACTCAAGATACCCATAAAAACATCTAGAACACGTTTACGAAGAGGGAAATTACAATTACAAGAACTTTTAAAAAAACAAAAAGATGAAGCAAGATATTAGAGAAATATTTAAAAAAGATGTACTTCCTAAAAAGAAATTGCCCGATTTTCATGAAGATGAATTTTTAGGGAAATTAGAAAATTTCAATAAAAAAGAAAAATCAAAACTGCTTATGCAAATATTTAAAATAGCAGCCTCAATTTTGTTACTTGTTTCCTGTGGATATATTTTCAAGAACACTTATTCTAATCCCACAAAAACTGCATCTGAAATTCAAATTATAGCCTTTGAAAAAGAATATTTAAATAGTATAAATAAAGAATGGAATACCTTTACTGAAATAACAAATGATACCATTTTAATAAGAAAATATAAAAATAAATTAAAAGCTGCAGATGTAGATTATAAAAAAATAACTAAACAATTAAAAGAACTTCCAAATAACATAAATGTTTTAGAATCATTAATAGATAATTTGCAAAGACGTTTGCAATTAATCAAAGATATTAATGAGCATATTAATGAGTTAAACCAAAAAAACACAAGTAATGAAACCATATATTTATAGTATTATATTTTTATTAAGTATCAATTTTTCTTTTTCTCAAACAAAAGAAACAGTTTTTAAAAAATCATATAAAACAGATGCAAATACTATTTTAAATTTAAATTTAAAGTATGCGGGTGTTATTATTGAAGAATCTCCTAATGATAGTATTTATTTTAATTACGATATGGTTTTTGGTAGGTATTCTAAAGGAGCTAGAAGAAATATAAAGAACCAACCTAAAATTAAAGAATCTCAAAAAGAAAACCTAATCAATTTTGAGATGAAAAATTCTAACTTTTTAGGTTCACAACACTTCTTTACTTTCGATGATGTTTCTGAAAAGTTGAATTGGTTTATAAAAGATATTACAAAAAAACCAACTATTTCATCTTTAAAATACAAAACAATTGAAAACATTGTTGATGAAATTAAAAACAGTCAAATAAATATTTTAAACAATTATCGTAAAAAACAGTACACAGAATCTCTAAATACAAAATCAGTTAAACTAAAAAAAACTGTAATTCAATATTTTATAATTAAAGTTCCTAAACATATAAAAATTCGTTTAAAAGCATTTGATTCTAATATCAACATTAATTATAATATGACTTCAAGTTTTGTTTTAAATAGTTTTAAAAGCATCCTTAAATTTAAAGAATTGTCAGGTTTAAATAATCGAATAATTGCATCAAAAGGAGTTATTGAAGCTCAAGAAATAGCGCATGCTAGATTAGAGCTTATAGACTTAGAACGAACTAAAATAGGTACAATTAAAAATACTGATTTTATAACAGAAACATCAAGAATTGAAATTGGCGAAGTAGGTGAAAATGTAAAATTTACAGATTTTAATAGTAAAATGCATCTATTTAATTTTACAGAGAGTTTTTCTGATTTCAATTTTAAAGGAGATTATTCTGAATTGAATTTTTACAACGTAAAAGAACAAAATTACTCTATGGATGTTTTTGGATTTAATACAACTTTAAATTTAAATAAGGTTAAAACTACTTTTACTGTATCTGAAGGTAAAAAAACTACTAAAATTCTTGAAAAGAAACCTAAAAAAAACTCTTTAAATAAAATTGATATTAAATTAAAAAATGGAATATTAAATATCAAATAATTTTAAGAAACAAATCTATAAATTATAAAAATCTCAGTTTTAAAATTCAATACTGAGATTTTTAATTTAAAATTGTTACACTCTTTTTTCACTTTTAAGAAATCTTTGTGAAATACTCTTAAATACTTGTTAAGTCTTTCTTTTTAATGAAACATTTTTTTTTAATCGTCGTCTTTTTAGCTATAAACCGAATCTTAAAAAACATAATATCATGAAAAAATTTGTATTTACAGTATTAGCAATCGCATTATCTTTTGGAACTGTTTCAGCTTCAGAAATAAACAAAACAACCTTAAAAACTACTACCGAATATTATAAAATTAATACTTTTTGTAAGTTAATTACAGCTGGTAATTACGAGGCTGTTAAAGCAATGATTGAAAACGGAACAAATATTAACAGAAAATCTACTGGGTTAACTCCGTTAATGTTTGCTGCTAGATATAACAAAGTAGCAATCGTTAAATTATTAATTAAGAAAGGTGCTAAACTAAATTCAAAATCGGATAAAGGAAATTTTACAGCCTTAGATTATGCAAAAATGTCTAAAGCACATGCAGCTTATAAAGTAATTGCTACTGCCTTAGAAAAATAAAGTACCCCGAATTTTAAATAAAAAAGGCTTCACAATTTATGAAGCCTTTTCAATATAATTAAATGTCTATTATCGACTTATAAATCAAACTTAATTCCTTGCGCTAAAGGCAATTCATCAGAATAATTTACAGTATTTGTTTGTCTTCTCATGTACACTTTCCAAGCATCAGATCCAGACTCACGTCCACCACCAGTTTCTTTTTCACCACCAAAAGCACCACCAATTTCAGCACCAGATGTTCCGATGTTTACATTTGCAATACCACAATCAGATCCTGCATATGATAAGAACTTTTCAGCTTCTTTCATTTCATTCGTCATAATTGCTGACGATAATCCTTGTGCAACACCGTTTTGTTTTGCGATTGCATTTTCTACTTCTCCTGAATATTTCATTAAATATAAAATCGGAGCAAAAGTTTCATGCTGTACAATTTCAAAATGATTCTCAGCTTCAATAATAGCTGGTTTTACGTAGCATCCGCTTTCGTAACCTTCACCTTTTAAAACACCACCTTCAACTAAAACATTACCACCTTCAGCTTTTGCCTTTTCAATGGCAGCTAAATAAGTATTTACAGAATCGTGATCGATTAACGGCCCAATATGATTTTTTTCATCTAAAGGATTTCCAATAGTTAACTGCCCGTAAGCACCAACAATTGCATCTCTTACTTTATCATATACAGATTCGTGAATAATTAATCTTCTTGTTGAAGTACAACGTTGACCACAAGTTCCAACTGCACCAAATACTGCACCAGGAACTACCACTTTTAAATCGGCAGTAGGTGTAATAATAATTGCGTTGTTTCCTCCTAACTCTAATAAAGATTTTCCGAAACGCTGCGCAACAGTTGCACCAACGATTCTTCCCATTCTTGTAGATCCTGTAGCAGAAACTAAAGGAATACGAGTATCGGTAGTCATCATTTCACCAACTTTGTAATCTCCATTAATGATAGAAGAAATACCTTCTGGTAAGTTATTTTCTTTTAAAACATCAGCAATAATATTTTGACAAGCGATAGAACATAAAGGTGCTTTTTCAGAACCTTTCCATACACATACATCACCACAAATCCATGCTAAAGCTGTATTCCAAGCCCAAACTGCAACAGGAAAGTTAAATGCAGAGATAATACCAACAACACCAATTGGGTGCCATTGTTCTCTCATTACGTGTCCTGGACGTTCAGACGGAATTGTTTGTCCGTTTAACTGACGTGATAAACCAACAGCAAAATCACAGATATCGATCATTTCCTGAACTTCACCGTAACCCTCTTGTAAAGATTTACCCATTTCGTAAGAAACTAACTTACCTAATGGCTCTTTTAATTCTCTTAATTTATTACCAAACTGACGAACAATTTCTCCCCTTTGTGGAGCAGGCATATTTCTAAAAGACAAAAATGCCTCTGTAGCCGTTTCCATTACTTTATCATAATCTTCTCTTGTTGTAGATTTTACTTTACCGATTAGTTTCCCATCAACTGGTGAGTAACTTTCAATAATTTCTCCGTTAGAAAAGTTATTAGAACCTGTAGAGGTTCCTTCGTTAATATCTTTTACTCCTAATTGAGCTAAAGCTTCTTTGATACCAAAATCTGCCATTATATATTGTAATTTTAGGTGTTTAAAATAAAAAAACAAAACTACGAATAATTTCACACTTCTATAAATTAAACATTTTTATCTGTTTTGTTTAAAATCAAACAAAATATGTTATTTTAAAATATATTATGGGTAAATTTAAAAAGTAATATCATTTATAACACTATTTTTGTAGCCCTTTATGAAAGAGCAAGTTTTTAACATACAGTCTGAAGAAGAGTTTACCAAAGTAGCTTTACGTGTTTTTAAACATCAGTTTACTAATAATAAAGTATATCGTTCTTTTTGTGATTTATTATATGTTCATCCAAGTGATGTTACTTCTATAGAACAGATTCCTTTTTTACCAATTGAGTTTTTTAAAACTAAAAAAATACTTTCATCTACTGATAAAGTTCAAGAAACGTTTTCAAGTTCTGGTACCACAGGTAGTATAACAAGTAAGCATTTAGTTACAGATTTATCGTGGTATGAAGAAAGTTACTTAAATGGTTTTAAGCATTTTTACGGCAATATAGAAGAGTACGTAGTTTTAGCTTTATTACCTAATTATTTAGAACGTAAAGGATCTTCATTAGTATATATGGCTAATGATTTGATAAAAAAATCAAAACAAGCAGAAAGTGGATTTTATCTTGATAATTTAGATGAATTAACCAAAAAACTGATAGATTTAGATAAAAAAGGTCAAAAAATATTACTTATTGGCGTTTCTTTTGCATTGTTAGATTTAATTGAAAAGCATACTTTTAATCTTAAAAACACCATTATTATGGAAACTGGTGGCATGAAAGGGAGAAGAAAAGAACTCGTTCGTCACGAGCTGCATACTATACTTTCTAAGGGATTTGGTGTAAAAAAAATACATTCTGAATATGGTATGACAGAGTTGTTAAGTCAAGGATATTCTAAAGGAAATGGTATTTTTAATTGTCCGCCTTGGATGCGCTTTTTAACTCGAGACACCGAAGATTCATTAACAATTTTACCAAAAGAAAAATCGGGCGGTATTAACGTTATTGATTTAGCAAATTATAATTCTTGTTCCTTTATTGCTACGCAAGATTTAGGTAAAATACATACCGATAATAGTTTTGAAATTATTGGTCGATTCGATAATTCTGATATTAGAGGTTGCAACCTAATGGTTTTATAGACTTTAATTTTTTCTTTTAAAGTTAATTTTTAAAACTGTTACCTATTACTTCAATTTATGTTTTCTATAATTGAAAATCTTTTTTTTAAAAGCTGTAAGTTAGTTAAGAACTTATCGACTACAGCATCAAATTCATTTTTTTTGAAACAATTTATAACTCTTTTTTTACTAGTAGTTTCTACTGTGTTAGTAGCTCAAAAAACAGACTATAACACAACAAGTGGATATGTTGCTGAAGGTTACGATGTTGTTTCTTACTTTACAAGTAAAAAACCTTTAGAAGGTAAAAAGAAACTTACTACTACCTTCGATGGTATTAAATTTAAGTTTTCTTCAGAAAAAAATCTCAAGATATTTAAAGAAAATCCTACAAAATACATTCCTCAATATGGTGGCTATTGTGCATATGCAATGGGGAAAAAGAGCGAAAAAGTAGCTATTGATCCTGAAAATTTTGAAATAAGAGATGGCAAACTCTACTTGTTTTATAATTCGTGGATAAACAATACCTTAAAATCTTGGCAACAAGAAGGCGCAGAAAAATTAAAAAAACAAGCAGATATAAATTGGTTAAGGGTAAATCAGTAATTGATTTATTCGTTGCAGGGGCAACTATAAAGGGCTGAATTTATTCAGCCTTTTTTTTTGTGTTTTTTACTTTATTTTATTCTTACTTTTGTTAAATAAAAAGCTAGCTATGAACCACTTTTCTTTTTTCAATCGAAAAAACATTCAACAAGAATTACAAGAAACCGAATTTGATATTTTAATTATTGGTGGAGGAATTACCGGTGCAGGAATTGCACTAGATGCAGCATCTAGAGGTATGAAAGTTGCTTTAATTGAAAAAAATGATTTTGCTTCTGGTACTTCAAGTAAATCAACAAAACTAATTCACGGTGGTTTACGTTACCTAAAACAATTCGATTTTTGGTTGGTAAAAGAAGTGGGTACCGAACGAGCAATTGTTCATAAAATAGCACCTCATTTAGTAATTCCCGAAAAAATGATTCTTCCTTTAATTGATGGAGGAACTTATGGATCTTGGTTAACCTCTATCGGATTAAAAGTGTACGATGTTTTGGCCTCTGTAGAAGGTGATGATAAACGTAAAATGCTCGATAAAAAGGAAGCTCTTGATAAAGAACCTCTTTTACCTAAAAACATATTAAGAGGTGCTGGTTATTATGCAGAGTATCGTACAGATGATGCACGTTTAACAATAGAAGTACTAAAAACAGCTAGCCAATACAACGCACAAATACTTAATTATACCAAAGCCAATGAGTTTATTTATGAAAATAAACGTGTAGTTGGCGCAAAGGTTTCTGATATTTTTTCAAACCAAGAATACGAAATTAAAGCAAAATATGTAGTTAATTCTGCAGGACCATGGGTAGATGAATTACGACAAATTAACAACTCTAAAATTGGTAAAAGACTACATTTAACAAAAGGAGTTCATTTAGTTGTTGCTCATGAAAAATTACCTATAAAACAATCCGTTTATTTTGATGTTCCTGATGGCAGAATGATGTTTGCAATACCGCGTGGTAAAGTAACTTATTTTGGTACCACAGATACTAATTTTCAACAAGATAAAAACACGGTAGAAACTAATATTATAGATGCTACCTATTTAATTGAAGCCGTAAATAATATGTTTACTGGTATCGAATTAACTTTAGATGATATTCAATCTTCATGGGCAGGTTTACGACCATTAATTCATGAGGAAGGTAAATCTGCATCAGAATTATCTCGTAAAGATGAAATTTTTGTTTCTGATACCAAGCTAATTTCTATTGCCGGGGGTAAATTAACCGGTTATCGTAAAATGGCTGAGCGTATTGTTGATTTAGTTGCTAAGAAAATGGTTAGACGTTTTAATGTTGAATTTGATACCATACAAACTGAAGATATTATTTTAGCCGGTGGTCCTTTTCAAAACTACAAATCGGTAGACTTATACATAAATCAAGTATATAAAAATTTAAAAAATAAAAGTTTTACAAAAACTGAAGCTGCTTATTTGGTGCACAATTACGGAAAACAAACAGCCATAATTATAGATAAATTTGATGAGTTAAAAGAAAGTAATGTAGAACTTCGTTTATTAAAAGCTGAAATTTGGTTTACCATTCAACATGAAATGACTTGTACTCCCACCGATTTTTTTATGCGTAGAACTGGCCGCTTATTTTTTGATAAACCTAGTGTAGATAGTTATAAAAATGATGTTTTAAATGAATTTACTACATATTTTAATTGGTCTGAATTAGAAAAAAGTAAACATCAAGAAGAATTAGAAAGTAAAATAAAATTAGCCGTAAATTTTAACTAGTCATTTTACACACTGTAATTGCTCACAACAAAAAGTGTTATATCTTTGGCGTGCTTAAAATTTTTATATTCCCCTAAAAAATGAAAAAAAAATTATTTGTATTTATATTTCTAATCAGTAGTTTTATTGCTAAAAGTCAAACAACTAATATTGTAAAATCTTCAGAATTTGAAGGTATTAAAATAAACAATACCACATTAAACGACCTTAAAAAAACTAAAGGAAAACAAGCTGCTGTAGAAAACTTATTAGGCGCAGTAACTTCTTATAATGTTGATGAAAATGAAAACTATTATTATTTTGTTTTTAAAGGACTTAAAGTAGATTTCTCTACTTTAGGAAGAAGTAAACCTTATATAGAATCTTTTGAAATTAATAGCAGTGAATCGTCTTTAAATATAAAAAATATTGCGGTTACTGTTGGAGATAATATTAGTAAACTAGGTACTGTTGTTTTTAGTGTTGGACGAAATGGTTCTAAGAGTATTTTATATTCAGTTTGTGAAGATTGTGATAGTTTTGTATATATAGAATTCGATCAAGCAACTAATATTATTACTAAGATTAGTTATATGGATATGGGGTAACTACACCGTTTCCCTTAATAAATTCTGATATTTTTTTCTTAGTATTAATGGTTTCACGCCAAATTTATATAACATAAAAACATATCCATTTATTAAATTTACCTTTAACCACGAATTATTATCGTACTTTCTGGCGCTTACCGTTGCTTTAGATTGAATAACGGTATATTTAATATTCTTATCTCTTATTCTATCTATCATTTCAAAATCTTCCATAATACAGTAATCTTCATTAAATCCATTTAGCTCGTTAAAAGTTGTTTTTAAAAAGAACTGACATTGATCGCCACCGCCAGCAAGTAGACTATCTTTTTTTGTGAAATAACTATTTATATTTAACAAAAAAGACGATCTATCAAAATTATAAGAAAAAAATCCGGCCTTATAATTATTATTAATTGCTTGTATTATTTCTTCATAAAAATTAGTTGGTAACTGAACATCAGCATGTAAAAAAACAACAATTTCACCCGTTGCTTTAGCTGCACCATAATTCATTTGTGCAGCCCTACCCTTTTTAGGACTGTTATAAAATAATACATTCTCGAATTTTTTGCATATATTAATCGTACAATCTGTAGTTTCGGGCGAATTTGAAATAATGATTTCAATAGGTTTCTGGTAAGCTATTTCACTTAAAAACGACAATCTTTTTAACAAATTTATTTCTTCATTATAAACAGGAATAATAATGCTTATTAGCATAAATACATTAATTTAAAATTATGAAAAACTATTTCTTTAGTATTTTTTTGTTTCTTACTTATGCACTTACAGCTCAGAATAACGTAGACTATATAAAAACATCACAAGACTTGTTAACTCGCATCGTAAATGGTGAATCGTATGAGGAAGAAATTTCTATACTCGAAAAAAGTACGTTAACCAATTTGCTAACTCAACTTCCTAAAGATAAGCATAAAAAAGCTTTTTGGATTAACATATATAACGCTTTTATTCAAATACATTTAAATAAAAACCCTAGTTTATTTGATGATAAAGGATCTTTTTTTAAAACTAAAAGAATTAAAATTGCTGGTGAAATATTATCTTTTGATGATGTAGAGCACGGTATTCTTAGAAAATCGAGATGTAAAATTAGTTTAGGTTATTTAAGAAAACCTTTTAGAGCTAAATGGGAAAGAAAATTAAGGGTTGATGATATTGATTGGAGAATTCACTTTGTATTAAACTGTGGTGCCAAAAGTTGTCCGCCAGTTGCTATTTTTTCTTTAAATAACTTAAATGATGAACTAGATTATATGGTTACCAATTATTTAAAACAACATACTACTTTTAATAAAGAAAATGAAACCGCTAGTTCTTCGGCATTAATTTCTTGGTTTAGAGGTGATTTTGGTGGTAAATCTGGCGCTCGTGAAATTTTAAAAAACTACGGAATAACGCCAACCAAACCAAAAAAACTTAAGTTTAATGATTATGATTGGACGTTGTATTTAAATAATTTTAAAGAACTACCTAAAAATCTTAATTAATTAGATTTTTCGTGCGCTTCTAAATCTTTCGTTAAATCTAACTTTCGCAATGTTGGGTTTATAATACCTGTGGTTACAACCGTAATTAATGTCATTGTTCCACCAAAAACAACAGCAGTTACAGTTCCCATTAATTTTGCCGTTACGCCGCTTTCAAAAGCTCCTAATTCATTTGATGAACCTACGAACATAGAATTTACAGATGCTACTCTACCTCGCATATGATCGGGAGTTTTTAATTGTAAAATTGTTTGACGAATAACCATTGAAACTCCGTCGGTAACACCACTAAAAAATAACGCTACCATTGATATCCAAAAAACGGAAGATAATCCGAATACTATAATACAAACTCCAAAGCCAAAAATAGCCGCTAACAACTTCATTCCGGCATTTTTACTAATAGGTATGTAAGCTGTTATTAACATTGTTAAAAAAGCACCTATTGCCGGTGCAGCACGTAAAGCACCAAACCCTTCTGGCCCTACTTTTAAAATATCTTGTGCATAAATAGGTAATAAAGCAATAGCACCACCAAAAAGTACTGAAATCATATCTAAAGTAATGGCTCCTAAAATAGCCTTGGTTTTAAATACAAAATTGATTCCTTCTTTTAAACTCTTTAATACTGGCTCCCCAATTTTCGGATTCATAATTGGTTTTTTCTTTACAAAAAACACCATCAAAAATGAAAATAGTACCAAGCCAAAAACAATACAAAGTGACCAATGAACTCCTAACCAAGAAATAGTAAACCCTGCAAAGGCAGGACCTAATACTGAAGCCATTTGCCAAGTAGAGCTACTCCAAGTTGCTGCATTGGGATATAATTTTTTAGGCACTATTAAAGCTATCAAAGAAAATATTGTGGGTCCGAAGAACGAACGTAAAAGTCCGCCAAAAAATACCAATCCATAAATTGCATATAATACCGTGTTTGTTTCCCAACCTTTAATAAAACTTGGTAAGGTTAAAAAAAACAAGCCTAAACTTATTAATGAAAAAGCACCTATACAAAGTGCTAATAAATTTCTTTTTTCTTTTTGATCAACAATATGTCCTGCAAATAAAGCCATAGATACTGCCGGAATTACTTCCATCAAACCAATAATACCGAGTGATAACGGATTTTTTGTAATACTGTATACTTGCCATTCTATAATAATAAATTGCATAGACCAAGCAAATACTAAGGCAAAACGCACTAAAAGAAATAAATTAAATTCTTTAATTCTTAAAGAAGCATACGGGTCTTTCTTTTCCATTTTATTAATTCAATTTTAAATCCATTAAAAGAGCAAAAGTTTCATTTACATCTTCTTCTTTTACAACAATTGTCATTTCATTTGTTGTAGATATTACTTCTTGTACAGCAATATTTGCCCAAGCAAATTGCTTTAAAATAAAATAATATATTCCCGATTGCTCTAAATTACCCTTTGGAAGTTTAATTGTTATTGAAGCCAAATCGTTTACATTATTTATTAATGTTTCGAGTTTAAAAATTTCTTCAACATAAGGTCTTAAATTTTTACTCGTAACAATATTAGTTTCAAAAATTCCTTGAGAAACTGTTAAAAAATAATCATTACTATCGGCAGATTTACTTAAAACTTTAGCAATTTCTTTTAATAATGAAGTAGTGTTTTTAAAGGTAAAGTCGCATAAATCAGATCGTACAATTACATCTCCTAAGTTAAGTGCTAATTTTTTAATGTTTTTGCGTACTCTAATTTCATTTGCTGGTGAAAGTCTATTTATAGCCATCATAACTGCACCTACTTTTACTTCTTTTTTAAGTAATTTACTTACTTCTGGTAAGATAACTCTAGCTAAAGATGATACGTTAATTAACTTTTCATTTAAAGCCTCTTCAATAAAAGGTGTTTTTCTTATTGTAATTTCTACAGCTTCCTGAATTGTTTTCATTTTGTTTAATTTTAAACAAAAATACTTAAAACTAAACTATATGTAAGATAATTTATACTATTAATTAGTACTTTTTTTATGAAAAAGTTTGTGAATCAGATTTTTAAATTAAATTTGTTTCGATTTCATTTTTATTGAATGTAATCTTAGAAGCGATTGGTGGGTTGACTTCTTTTTATTAAGAAGGATTATTTGTGCAAATGCAAACAACTAATCTAATCTATTTGTTAACTTTAAAAACTCATCTTTCGCTTCTTTTTTATCGTATAACACATTATAAACAGCATCGATAATAGGCGTTTTTGCACCATTTTTTTGATTAATTTCATAAGCACTTTTTGCAGCATAATATCCTTCAGCAACCATACTCATTTCCATTTGTGCAGATTTTACAGTATAACCTTTACCAATCATGTTACCAAACATTCTATTTCTACTAAAAACAGAGTATCCTGTAACTAATAAATCACCTAAATAAGCCGAATTATTAATATTACGTTTCATTTTATGCACCTTTTTAATGAAGCGTTTCATTTCACGAATACCGTTACTCATTAACACTGCCTGAAAATTATCTCCATATCCTAATCCGTGAGAAATTCCAGCTGCAATCGCATAAATATTTTTTAACATCGCTGCATATTCTGTACCAATAATATCATCAGATATTTTTGTTTTTATATAACGACCAGCAATATATTTACTTAAATCTTTGGCTTTTTCAGCATCCTGACAAGCTAACGTTAAATATGATAAACGTTCCATCGCTACTTCTTCAGCATGACATGGACCAGTAAGTACACCAATATTTTCCATCGGAATATTAAATTTCTGATGAAAGTGTTCCCCAATAATTAAACCTGTTTCTGGTACAATTCCTTTAATTGCCGAAAAAATGATTTTACCTTCTAATGAAGTTGTTAACTTTTCTAATTCCGTATTTATAAAAGCTGAAGGAATAGCAAAAATAAGCACATCATAATTATCAACAATATAATTCATATCGTCAGACAAATCTAACTGCTCTGGATGTAACTCTGCAGAACTTAAATAACTAGGATTATGCTTGTTACGTTTTATATGTTCGATAGCATATACACTTCGCATATACCAACCAATGTTTTCAAGATTTTCAGATAACATTTTTACAATGGCAGTAGCCCAACTTCCTCCACCTAAAACCGCTATTTTAGTTTGCTTACTCATATCGTTGTTTGTTTAGTATGCTAAATTAATAAATCTATAGGCTTCTTCTAAAAGTTAAGGGTATTATATTTGAATTTTGAAAAACCAAACATCATGAACGTACAAATAATAAACAAATCGAAACACCAAACTCCTGCATATGAAACCGAAGGTTCTGCCGGAATGGATTTACGTGCTAATTTAAATGAACCTGTAGTTTTAAAACCTTTAGAAAGAGCAATTATAAAAACTGGATTATTTATTGCTTTACCTAATGGTTTTGAGGCACAAGTTCGTCCGCGAAGCGGATTGGCAGCTAAAAAAGGAATTACTGTATTAAATGCTCCTGGAACTGTTGATGCTGATTATCGTGGTGAAATTGGGGTAATTTTAGTAAACCTGTCTAACGAAGATTTTATTGTAAATGATGGTGAGCGTATTGCACAATTAGTAATTGCAAAACACGAACGTGTAAACTGGCAAGAAGTTACTGTTTTAAATGAAACGGAACGTGGTGCTGGTGGTTTTGGTAGTACTGGAGTTTAAGTTATTTTTTTATAAAGTTGACTCATTTTACGAATCTCACCGTACAATAATTCAAAGTCTAAAAAACAATGTGAATGATATTTGTATTCGAGTTTTTTATAAAATTCGAAAGCTTGTGGTTGCGCATCCATAGCATCTAACCAAATGAGATCATATTGTTTTTTAATGGCTTGAGTTTCTAACCAATTCAATAATTTTTTACCAATTCCGTTTCCTTGTGTTTTTGGATGCAAATAAACGCGGTGTAATTTTACACTCTTTTGGTCAGCAAAACCTGCTAATTGTTCATTCCAAACAATTCTGAAATTACCTATTATTTCATTTTTAAATAATACCAAGTAATTCTGAGAATTTATGTTTAAAAGTTCAGTACTTAATTTTTCTTTAGAATATTGCGTATTCACATACCAATCTCCACCATCTTTCCAAAAATGACTATAAGCCGGCGGATAAATTTCTTTCATTAATGTAAAAAGAGCTTCTAAATCAGTATTTAAAATTTCTTTTAATTGGATGTTATCAGATATGTTTATCAAACTTATTTTTTATAAATTTCTTCTCCATCAAAAATAGTTAAAACTATTTTGGTTTGCTTTATTTGAGTTCTTGGAATTGTAAAAATATCATTATCTAAAACTACAAAATCAGCTAATTTACCTACTTCTAAAGAACCTACTTTATCTTCTTGTCTCATTACATAAGCTCCGTTTAAAGTATATGCTTTAATTGCTTCTTCTAATGAAATATTTTGTGGCGAACGTGTTACAGCATTTTGAATTCCTACAAACGGATTTAATGAACTTACATTCCAATCGCTACTTAATGTAATTCTTGCTCCTGCCTCTTTTAATGATTTAATAGGAACTTGATTATTTGCCAAATCACTACCTAATAAATGATCATTATCGTGCCAATATTCAGGTTGTGTAAATTCGCCACCAACTTGTGCATCTGCTGTTACGTTTAATGCTTTAAAACGATTAATATCGGCAGATGTAACCATTTCTACATGAGTTAAGCGGTGTCTTCCTTTTGGTGTTCCACTTTGTTGAATTGCATTTAAAGCTTCTGTTACACCACGATTTCCAATTGCATGAATATGAAAATCGTGCTGTTACGTTTAATGCTTTAAAACGATTAATATCGGCAGATGTAACCATTTCT